>JADIMY010000114.1 GCA_017694345.1 Candidatus Onthovivens merdipullorum
AAGGAAAATATAAAAAAATAGCCGTTTTTCTTGGATATCTTTAAATTAACAAAATAGATTGCAATTCGTTTAATTAAAGTAGTTTTAGATATCGCATAAGTACAAATAAAAGTAAAAAGTAAGAATGCAAAAGTTGAGTTACCAAAACTTGAAGTAAGTACTTTATTAAAACCAAAATTATTGATAAAACCTAATGCTAATAAACAAAGTAAACTAGGCCAATCAATTCCAATAGTAAGCCATAAGATTAAAGTTCCAATAAATATAAAAATAACGCCAAAACCATCACTACTAAGTCCATTTATTGAGGGAATAAATTGACCAATAAAACATAATATCACACAAATAGGAATGATAATTGCTCGAAAAATCGTATTGTCTTTTAGTTTAGTTTTCATTATTTATTTTTCTTCGTAAAATGTCATTAGTATGAAGCTTGTAAGGACATTTAATATAAACTCTTTGCTTAACTTTTTTAACTTCGGTTAAACGGGTTATTTTATCTAAATCCAATATTTCATTAACGACAAAAGTCTTATTAAAATTTTCATCGTTTGATAAGACTTCTAAAGTGTCACCAATAGTAAATTTATTACGATGTTCTACCAAAATATAATCGTTTTCATTGTCTTCAAGTACTATAGCGATATATTGATAAGTTTGACTTAATTTTGAAGTTTCTTTATTTGTTTTAGTATCACTTTCTAAATAAAATCCGGTGGTAAAAGCTCTATTACTAGTTTTCTTTAGTTCATCGATGTAATTAAAAGCGGGAGTTTTCTCGTTGATAATAAAATCTATTGCTCGACGATAGGCGTTAGTAATAGTTGCAACATAATAATTAGATTTCATTCTTCCTTCAATTTTAAAACTCGTTACTCCTGCATCGATTAATTCTTTTAAGTGATTAATCATACATAAATCTTTACTATTTAAAATATAAGTACCTTTTTCATCTTCTTCAATTGGGTAATAATTATTTGAATCTTCATCACCTTTAATATGTAAAGAATAATTCCATCTACAAGGTTGAGCACAAGCTCCTTTATTTGAATCTCGATTTGTAAAATAATTAGATAAAAGGCATCTACCACTATAAGAAATACACATCGCTCCGTGAACAAAGCACTCTATTTCAATGTCGTTTCCTATATAATCTTTTATTTCTTTAATTTCTTTAATTGATAATTCTCTAGCTAAGACTAATCTTTTAGCACCTAATTTAACCCATTCTTTAGCTGAATATTTATTAGTAACATTAGCTTGAGTAGAGATATGAAGTTCCAAGTTAGTATGTTTTTTAACTAAAGATGCTATTCCTAAGTCACTTACGATTACGCCATCAGCTTTATTATTATCTAAAAATTTTAAATATTCGATTAAACCATTAAAATCTTCGTTATGAGCTAAAATATTTACTGTTATATAAGCTTTAACATTATGAGAGTGACAATAATTTATAGCCTTAACAAGTTCGTCATTATCAAAATTACCGGCAAAAGATCTTAATCCAAATTGTTTTCCAGAAAAATAAACAGCATTACATCCAAAGTGAATTGCTGTAATTAATCGTTCAAAATCTCCAGCAGGTGATAATAATTCTAACTTTTTCATAACAATATATTACTTTAGTTTGAGTGAGTTTAAAATAGAAGTTATTAGATTTATCTATAATTATAAAATTTAATATTTTTGGCATTATTAAGATACGATCGTATAAATTTAAATTTTAGTATTAAACTGAACGAAAAAAATTTGCACACAATGATACTTTTAAGACTACTTGTATATGTAGGGGGAAGACTAGGTGAGTTATATTTGTCCAGTTTGTAAAAATAAAGATCCTCGATATATAGGGTATATTAATGATTTACCATATTGTCGAAAATGCATTTCTTTTATTGGAAAAAGTGCAAGCGATTCTTTAACAATATCAAATGACATTAAATTAGATATTAAATATTCCTTAACAGTTGAGCAAGAAAGAATAGCAAAGGAGGTGTTAGATAATTTTATAAATTCTTATGATCAACTAATTTATGCAGTTTGTGGAGCTGGTAAAACTGAATTAGTTTTTAAAGTAATTGACTACGCTTTAAAACACAAAATGAAAGTAGGTTTTGCTGTTCCTAGAAAAGATGTCGTTATAGAACTTTCTAGAAGATTCCAAGCAAGTTTTAAAAATTCGATAGTTACCCCAGTTTATGGAGGAAACAACTCTTTAATCGAAGGAGATATCATCTGTCTTACAACTCATCAATTATATCGATACGAAAATTTTTTCGATTTACTAATTCTTGATGAAATTGATGCCTTCCCATATAAAGATAATGATGTCCTATATGAAATGTTTAAAAGAAGTGTTAAAGGTCATTATGTTTTAATGTCAGCTACACCTAGTGAAAAAATTATCAATGAATTTAAAAAATTTAAAGATAAAAAAATACTAACCTTATTTACACGCTATCACATGAAAGAGATACCTGTTCCAAAAATTAAAATATTCATTGGTATGATTTCTAAATTAATTTATATAGTTTATAAATTAAACAAATTTATTAAAGAAAATAAACCTACGCTAATATTCGTTCCAACGATTTATGATTCTAAAAATCTCTATAATTTAATCAAAAACCTCGCAAAAACTGGATATTTTGTAAATTCTAAATCAGAAGAGAGAAAAGAAATAATTGATAAATTTAGAAATGGAGAATTTAAATATTTAGTTACGACTGCAGTTTTAGAAAGAGGGGTAACATTGAAAAATTTGCAGGTTATTATATATAAAGCAGATAGTGAAATTTATGATGATGCTAGTTTAGTACAAATTTCTGGTCGAGTAGGTAGAGTAGTTGGTGCTACTAGTGGGGAGGTAATTTATTTAAGTGATAAAAAAACTAAAGCTATGGTTAAAGCAATTGAAATCACTAATGAAGCCAATAGACATTTGCAAAAATTGCTTTAACGACTTAAAAGAATTTTCTTTTCACGAATTACTAAATTCCAAAAGTTACTTATGTTCAAAATGCATTTATAAATTTCAGCCACATTTTAAAGAATTTCAAATAAATGATGTAAAAGGATTATCGATATACTTTTATAATGATGAGTTAAAACAAACGATATTTTTATATAAAGGGTGTAAAGATTACGAACTAAAAGATATTTTCGTTATTCCTTTTAAAAATGAATTTAAATTAATTTACAAAAATTACATATTGATTCCAGCCCCATCTTATAATGAAAAAATTAAAGAAAGAGGTTTTCATCACATTAAAGAAATTTATAAAGGGCTAGGATTAAAAATGACTGATATATTTAGTAAAACTAAAGATGTCGCTCAGCATAATTTGAACTATGCTAATCGACAAAAAGTTGGAGAATATATCAAAATTAATACTAACGAAAATCTTAATGGAAAAAATATTTTGCTGATTGATGATATTGTTACAACAGGTGCAACATTAAAAGCTTGTATTAATTTAATTAAAAAATATTATAAACCCAGAAAAATTAAAATACTTGTCGTAGCAAAAAGAGAGTTTAGTAAAAAAGAAAAAGAAAGCATAAAAAACAATCATCCAATTCTTGATAGATAAAAAATTAAGTTTTAATACTATAGTATTAATGGTATAATTTTATAGATTTTTTAGGAGAAAAATGTAGATATGGCAAATGGATTTATAGAGAAGATATTTAGATTAGATGCAAGAATCTTAAAAAAATATCGTAAAGAAGCAAAAAAAGTTTTAGCTTTAGAGGACGAAATGAAAGCTCTAAGTGATGATGAATTAAAAGCTAAAACACCATATTTCAAAGATTTATTAGCTCATGGAGCAACATTAAATGATATTAAAATAGAAGCTTTTGCTGTTTGTAGAGAAGCAGCTAGAAGAGTGCTTCATCAATTTCCTTACGAAGTTCAAGTTATTGGTGCATTAGTTTTAAATGATGGAGATGTTGCAGAAATGAAAACTGGTGAAGGAAAAACTTTAACTTGTACTATGGCAGTTTATTTAAACGCATTATCTGGAAAAGGCGTACATGTTGTTACTGTAAACGAATATTTAGCAACTCGTGATGCTGAACGGATGGGTCAAATTTATCGATTTTTAGGGTTAACAGTTGGTGTAAACTTACATAGTTTAACAACCGAAGAAAAGAAAGTTGCTCATTTATGTGACATTACTTACACAATTAATAGTGAATTAGGATTCGATTATCTTCGTGATAATATGGCACCTACTGTCAAACAAAGAGTTTTAAGGGGATTAAATTTTGCAGTTATCGATGAAGCTGATAGTATTTTAATCGATGAAAGTAGAACCCCACTTATTATTTCTGGTGGTGCTAAAGCTAGTGCTTCTCAATATACCGTTGCTGATAGATTTGTAAAAATGCTTAAAAAGGATAAGGATTTTGAAATTGATGTCAAAACAAAAAGCGTTAATTTGACTGATTCAGGTAACGATAAAGCAGAAAAATTATTTGCTATTAGAAATTTATATGATCCACAATATGCTGATTTAGTCCATAGAATTCATCAAGCATTAAAAGCTAACTATATTATGACTAGAGATGTCGAATATTTAGTTGATCAAAATCATGAAATTCAATTAATTGACCAATTTACTGGTCGTGTTCTTAAAGGAAGAGAATATAGTGATGGATTACAACAAGCAATTCAAGCTAAAGAAGGAGTTAAAATAAAAGAAGAAACTGTAACTTTAGCTACGATTACATATCAAAACTTCTTTAGATTATTTAAGAAAATTGGCGGTATGACTGGTACTGCAAAAACTGAAGAAGAAGAATTCCAAAAAATATACAACATGAAAGTTGTTGTTATACCAACTAATAGACCTGTAATCAGAGTTGATGCAATTGATTATGTATTTGTTCATAAAAAAGAAAAGATTACTGCTTTAGTAAATGAAGTTATTGAAAGACATTCTAAAGGGCAACCTGTATTAATCGGTACACCAAGTGTTGAAGCTAGTGAAGAAGTCGCAGGATATTTACATAAAGCTGGTTTAAAATTTGAAATGTTAAATGCTAAAAACCACGCTAGAGAAGCAGAAATTATTGCTCATGCTGGTGAAAAAGGTCAAATAACCTTGGCAACTAACATGGCTGGTCGTGGTACCGATATTAAATTAACCGATGAAACAAGAGCTTTAGGTGGGTTATGTGTATTTGGCTTAGAAAGACATGAGTCTCGAAGAATTGATAATCAATTAAGAGGTCGTAGTGGTCGTCAAGGAGATCCAGGTTTTTCAAGATTCTATGTTTCACTTGAAGATGAGTTAATGGTTAGATTTGCTAGTGATCGTCTAATGCAAATATTTGAGAAAAATGATGATGGTAAACCAATTGAATCAAAAATGCTTAGCAGTGCTATAACTAGTGCTCAAAAACGAATTGAAGGACAAAACTTCGATATTCGTAAAACTCTTCTCGACTACGATGATGTTTTATCTAAACAAAGACAAATTATGTATTCTAAAAGAGATCAAATTTTATTTGCTGATGATATAAGTAGTTTATTACTCGATACATTTAATGATTGTGGAGCAGCTATTGCTAAAAGAGCAACTGACGAAAACACTAAAGTTATTAGTGGTGAAAAACTTGTATCAATTTTATCACCTAGATTTTTACCAACTGGAACGATAAATGCCTCTTTATATGATGAGGCAATGCCTGATGATATTGCTGATGATTTAAGCGAAGTCTTACTTGATTATTATACAAATAAGAAAAAAGAGTGGGACAAAGAGATGGCTGAAAAAATTGAAAGAAACTTACTTTTAAGAATTATTGATAAAAACCGGACACAACAAATTGATAACATGAATCGTTTTAGAGAATCTGTTTCTTTAAGAAGCTATGGGCAAATTAATCCACTCCAAGACTATGTTAATGAAGGTTGGGGAATGTTTAGAGAAATGCTCGAAACAATTTCTTTAGAAGCAGTTTTAAATTTACTCAATGTTAAGATTATGCCTAAAGTTGAAGTAAAGAAGGACTTTACAGTTGAAGCAAAACCTGCAGAAGAGGTTAGTGAAACCAAAACTGAACAAGTTGCTGAAAATGCTAAACCTGTTATTGATGACCCTAACTTAAATATTTCGCATATCGATAAAGATAAAACAGCAGCTCCTGAATTTAATCACGAAGATATTCATACAAATTAAGGATATTGTATATGGTTGATTTATATATATTAAGAAATAGTATTAATGAGGCACTCGAGTCAATTCATAAGCTCGGTGATTCTCTTTGACCTTCCTAAAATAAAAGACGAAATACAAAATATTGAAAAAAAGTCTTTAGATGAAAATTTTTGGTCTAACCAAAGAGAGGCTTCAAAATTAATTAATTATAAAAATGATTTAGTTTATAAAATTGATCTTTATAACGAAGTAAATTCTGGTTTAAATGATCTAAATTCTTTAATAAGCGAGACCAATGAATCTGACGAAGAAATGGTCTCTTTAATCGAAGAAAATTATAAGAATTTAAATAAAAAGCTTTTAGAACTTAGAAAAATTATTTTATTTAGCGGAGAATTTGATTCATTAAATGCTACACTAGAAATTCATCCAGGGGCGGGTGGTACTGAAGCTTGTGACTGGGCAAATATGCTTCTAAGAATGTATGAAAGATTTTGTGATCGACATCATTTTAAGTTCACGGTTTTAGATTATTTAGTTGGTGAAGAAGCTGGAATTAAATCTGTTACTTTAATGATTGAAGGAAAAAATGTTTATGGTATGCTTAAAGGAGAAAAAGGTGTTCATCGATTAGTTAGAATCTCTCCTTTTGATGCTAATAAAAGACGTCATACTTCTTTTGCTAGTGTTAATGTTGTACCAGTTTTTGATGAAGAAGCAAAAGTCGAAATTAATGATAGCGATTTAAAAATTGATACTTATCGAAGCGGGGGTGCTGGCGGACAAAATGTTAATAAAGTAGAAACTGCAGTGAGAATTACTCATATTCCAACTGGAATTGTAGTCTCTTGTCAGGTTGAAAGAACTCAACTTCGTAACAAAGAAATTGCTATGAATATGTTAAAATCTCAACTTTATCAACTTGAACTAGAAAAAAGAGAAAAGAAATTAAAAGGTATTGTTGGAGAACAAAAAAATATTGAATGGGGATCACAAATTAGATCTTATGTTTTCTGTCCATATACTTTAGTTAAGGACAACCGTACAAATTACGAAGACACTCAAATTGATGATATTATGGATGGTAATCTTGATGGATTTATTTATGCTTACTTAGAGCTTGAGGCTAAAAAGAATGGATAAATTTAATATTAAAAAATATTTTAAAAATTTAACCAAAAAAGACATTTTGAAATTCTTTTCAAACATATTTTTAGTTGTTATAGGAACATTCATATTGAGTTTAGGCAGTGGCGTATTTTTAGTTCCTTTTTCGATTGTAAGTGGAGGCGTTACTGGTATTGGTATTTTATTAAGTGATTTTTTACCAGTGGATATTTCAGCTTTTATATTTACTTGGGGACTATTTTTATTAGGATTAATATTTTTGGGATTTAAGTTTAGTTTAACTACTCTATTATCTTCAATCATTTATCCTTCACTATTATCCATATTTTTAAGAACAGGTTTAGCTGAAGAAATTATTAATTTAATATTAGATTCTGACACATTTGTAAGTTTAGGAAGTAATGGGGCTCTTGATCCTACAATTATTTCAGAAGTTCCTATTGGTACATTATTAATTTGTGGAATTATAGGTGGTGCATGTACTGGTATAGGATGTTCGCTTACTTTTTTAGGTGGTGGATCAACTGGTGGTGTTGATATTTTATCGTTTATTTTAAATAAATTCTTTGGGATAAAACAATCAATTTTATTTTTTAGTGTTGATGCAACGATAGTCGGAATTGGGTTAATTTTAGACATAGTAAATAAACATTCTTTCAATTTCCTTGCGGGACTAGTTGGTATCATTAGTGCTTTTATTTGTAGCGTAATGGTTGATTTAGTATATGTCTCTAAACAAGGAGCATACATGGTAGATATAATAAGTGATAAATATGAAGAATTTATTAAATACAGCAGTGAAGTTTTAGACCGTAGCTCGACTGTTTTTGATGTGGTTGGTGGTTATTCAAAAGAAAATAAAAAGATGGTTCGTATCACATTTAATAAAAGAGAACTTATGCAGGTTAAAGATGCAATTGCTAAGATTGATAAAAATGCTTTTGTTACCTTTACTCAAACTATGCTTGTAGGAGGAGAAGGCTTTAATAAAATTCAAGAAAGTCGTAATAATACTATAAAAAACCTGCAAAAAGCTTTAAAAAATAAAAAAAATGATTGATAAAAAATTTGAATTAGTTAGTAATTTTAAGCCCACTGGTGATCAGCCTGAAGCAATAAAAAAATTAGTTGAAGGTTTAAACGAAAATAAAAAGTACCAGGTTCTTTTAGGTGCAACTGGTACTGGAAAAACTTTTACAATGGCGAACATTATTGCAACTGTCAATAGACCTACCTTAATTATGGTTCACAATAAGACACTTGCAGGTCAATTATATAGTGAAATGAAAGAATTATTTCCAAATAATCGAGTCGAATATTTTGTTTCAAATTTTGATTTTTACCAACCTGAAGCTTATATACCATCAACAGACACTTATATAGATAAAACAGCAATGATGAATGAAGAAATAGAAATGATGAGAACTAGTGCAATCAATAGTGTTTTAGATAGAAGAGATACGATTATTGTAGCTAGCGTCGCTTCAATATATGGTCTTACAGATCCTGAAGAATATAAGAAATTAATATTTGAAGTTAGAGTAAACGAGGAATTTGATAGAAAACAACTTTTTAAAAAAATGATCGATTCGCAATATAAAAGAAACGACATCGATTTAGCTCCTGGTAGATTTAGAGTACATGGTGACTTAATTGATATTATGCCAATTCATACAGAAGATTATTATATTCGATTAGATTGTTTTGGTGATGAAATAGAAACGATTGCTAAATGTGATTATTTAACTGGCGAAGTTATAGAAAAGTACCATACTTATAACATGTTTCCAGCTTATGATCACGCATCCACCCACGAAAGAATTATTGAAGCTGTAACTTCTATAAAGGAAGAATTAGAAGAAAGAGTTGAATATTTTAAAAAAGAAGGCAAACTGCTTGAAGCTGAAAGGATCGAATTTAGAACTAAACAAGATTGCGAATCTCTATTAGAATTTGGGATGTGTCCTGGTATAGAAAATTACGCTCGTCATATTGATAAAAGAAAACCAGGAGAGAAACCATTTTGTTTAATGGATTATTTTCCAAAAGATTATTTATTAATTATTGATGAATCACATGCTACATTTCCTCAAATTAGAGGAATGTATAATGGTGATCATTCACGAAAACAAACTTTAGTTGATTATGGATTTAGATTACCTAGTGCGTTAGATAATAGACCATTAAACTTTACTGAATTCGAAGGTGAAATAAATCAAGTAATTTGTACTAGTGCCACCCCTGGAGATTATGAATTAGAAAAAGCTAATAATGAAGTTGTCGAACAAATTATTAGACCTACTGGTTTACTTGATCCAGAAATTGAAGTTCGTCCAACTTTAGGACAAATCAATGACCTTATTAGTGAAATTAATAAACGAATTAAAAAACATGAAAGAACAATGGTTGTTACTTTAACTATAAAAATGGCTGAAGATTTAACTTCATTTCTTAAAGAAAAAGGTATTAAAACAGTGTATTTACATAACGAATGCAAAACTTTAGAAAGAAGTGAAATTATTTATCAATTAAGGAAAGGAAAATACGATGTCTTAGTCGGTATTAATCTTTTAAGAGAAGGATTAGATATACCTGAAGTAAGTTTAATTGCTATTTTAGATGCTGATAAGGAAGGATTTTTAAGAAGTACAAGAAGTCTTATTCAGGTTGTAGGAAGAGCAGCTAGAAATAAAGATGGCAAAGCGATAATGTATGCTGACCGAATCACTGATTCTATGCAAAAATGTATTGATGAAACAAACCGTCGTAGAAAACTTCAAGATGATTATAATAAGCTATATGGTATAGTTCCTACAACAATTGTTAAAGAGATAAGACCACCAATTCATAATGTAGAGACAGAAAAAGATGAATTTGAGCCAAAAGGAAAGATGACTAAAAAAGATCTTGAGAAGAAAATTAAAGAAGTTGAAAAGGCAATGCACAAAGCAGCTAATGATTATGATTTTGAAAAAGCTATCGCACTTCGCGATATTTTATTCGAACTTAAAGCAGAGCGAGATGGTTCAGCAAATTCTTGTAGAAATAACTAAATTGATATAAAATATTATAGCGTTTTGGAGGTAAACTTTATGCAATGGTACGATTATGTGTTCTGGGTTATAGCAATTATTATTATAATTTTAAGTTTACTTCAAGGTGGTAAATCTGAAGGTGCTTCTGGTGCTATCACTGGTGGGGGATTAAATGTTTTCGTAAAAACTAAAGAAAGAGGTAGTGAATTAATTATTTCTTATATGACACTTGGGTTTGCAATTGTCTTTTTATTTCTCGCTTTATTATCTCAAGCTTTAGGAGCTGGTGCTACCGCTGCAGCTTAAGTTATTTTTAAATTTAATTTGCTATGTTTAATGACTCTAGATTTTTCTAGAGTTTTTATTATCTCGTAAGAGATAAAAACCACTCGCTTTGCGAGTGAGAATAGAATGACTTAAGTTATGTAAAAGAAGAAAAACCTCCTTCATAATATTAGTTGGTCTGACAGCCGACAAATATATAGAGGAGGTAACATTCATGAATGATAACTCAAGTTTATCACACACAAGATGGAATTGTAAGTACCATATTGTTTTCGTGCCAAAATATAGGCGAAAAGTAATATATGGTAAATCAAGAGCAGAAATTGGACCAATTTTAAGACAACTTTGTATGTATAAGAACGTTGAAATAATTGAAGCACATGCAATGAAAGATCATATACATATGCTGGTAAAAATACCTCCAAAGTTGTCTGTATCTTCCTTCATGGGGTATTTGAAGGGAAAAAGCAGTTTGATGATTTTTGAAAGATATGCAAACTTGAAATATAAGTTTGGGAATCGTGTTTTTTGGTCGAAAGGGTATTATGTATCAATAGTAGGACTGGATACAAAAACGGTCGAACAATATATACGAGATCAAGAAAAAGAAGACCAAATAACCGATTCCTTGACATCGAAGGAGTATAAAGACCCTTTCAAGGGTAGCTAGGGAGTCCATGGCGGTTGTCAGACCGTTTACATGTCCACTTGTGGGCTAGCAGATAAAAAGCCCTTATAGGGCTCTTGAAGACTACGTGATTTCACGTAGATTGCATTTTTATTCACAATAAACTTTTTCTAATAAGTCATTTAATATATACTTATGTTATGCAAGAAATTAAAGAATATGTAGCTAAAAAGAAATTAACTATTTCTCATTTTATTTTAGAAAATAAGTTAAAGTTAAAACTTGTTATTGTGCAAGTTAATGATGATCCAGCAAGTAATTCTTACATTAAAGGTAAATTAAAAGATTTAAATGAAGTTGGAATTGAAGGTGAATTAATAAAATTGCCTAGTGAAACAACCCAAAATGAACTTTTATCTTTAGTAAATAAATTGAATAAAGATAATTCAGTTACTGGATTTATTGTGCAAATGCCTTTACCTAATCACATTGATGAAAATATTATTAAAGAAAATATCTCAATAACTAAAGATGTTGATGGTTTTAATTTATTAAGCAAAATTAATCCTGCTACACCTAATGGAATTGTTACTTTTTTAAAGGATAATCAGTATGATTTTACTAGTAAAAATGCTTTAGTTATCGGTAGAAGTAATATTGTAGGGAAACCTATGGCTAAACTTTTATTATCTTTAAATATGAATGTAACAGTTGTACATTCTTTTACAAAAAAAGATGATTTATCTTATTATATAAAAAATGCTGATTTAATTATTGTTGCTGTTGGAAAACCTAATTTTTTAACTAATGAATTTATCTTTAAAAAAGATGCAATAGTTTTCGATGTAGGTATAAATAGAATTGATGGACATTTAGTTGGTGATTGTGAAAAAAATCTAAAAGTCAGCTATCAGTCTCCAGTTCCAGGAGGGGTTGGATTACTTACTCGATTGAGTTTGTTATTAAATTTATTGGAGGTTTATAGAAATGGAATTTGAAATTAAAAATACAAGTGTTTATGGTTTAGATTTTGCTTTAAAAGCAAGTGGAAATCCAATGCGTACCGTATTAGATAGAGAAGAAGTAACTGAAAAAGACTTAAAAAGAGCTATCAATTTAGGCTCTACAAGAAACGGTGAAGGTCACGATAATTTTTTAAAAGGTATTCTTGTTCAGATGGATGTAATGGCACCCTTATATTGGTGGAAGCAAGCTCAAAGATATCATTGGTTTGATTATATTAGCTCTCAATCTACAATGCATTGTTTATTAAAATTTGATATATCTCATCAATGTGTTAGTGAGACTAACAAAGAAGTTTTAAAAATCGTTGAGCAAATTAAAGAAGAATATTTCAAGATACCTGATGAAAATAAATTGGAAAAAATAAAAAAGCGGAGAGAACTTGTTGCTTCTACACCTTGTGGCTTTATTTTAGGAGCTTCGATGACAACTAATTATCAACAATTAAAAACGATGTATTTGCAAAGAAGATATCATAAATTAGAAGAATGGCATAAATTCTGTAAGCGGTGCGAAACTTTGCCTCATTTTGTTGAACTTACAGGTGTTAATAAAATCACAAATAGTAATTAGTTAATATTATCTTTCTTATCGCCTTTTTGTTCAATTTCCAATATATTATTTTGCTCAATTTGTTTATTTTGTTTAGGTTTTGCAGGTTTTTTTGTTCGTTTTGCAGGTTTTTTACTAGGAACAATTTCATTTTTACTTTCAATATTTCTATTAGAATTAGCTATTGAATTTTCACTAACAAGTATTTCTTTTTTAGGAGCAAATAAGCTAAAGAACACTAAAAATCCGCCGATACAGATTAAAATAATGCCAATTACTAAAACCACATAGTTTGTATATTCATCTTGTTTAAAAGCAAAAATTGTAATAAAAATACCAGCTAGTAAAAATAATAAACTTGCAATAGTAAATCCAACAATTTTCTTGATGTTTTTGCTTATTATATTAATAACTAATTCAATTATTAAAATTAAAGAATAAATTAATAAAGTTACTCCAAAAAACATCGGTAAAAATTTATTTACGATATCAGGATTTATGAAGATAAATATCGATAAAGCACTTAAAATAACTCCACTTAACATATCAAAACTAGCGATTCCTCTTTGAAATAAATAAGAAAAGCAAATCGTCAGAAGACCATAAATTAAAGTTACAATTCCTAAACAATATCCTAAAGCATTATTTAATTCAGAATTATTAAAAAATATACATATTACAACACCAAGGGCTAGGATAATAAAACCTTGGATTGCTTTTATCGCTCGATATAAAATTGTGGCATTTTTCATATTAATAAGTATCAAAAAAATCAAAAGGTGAGTCTATATCAATTATATTTCTTAAAGGAATTTCAAAAGTTCTAATCCTAAAAGTTTTTTTGCTAGGATAGACTTTAATTTTTCCACTATAATCATATATTGCTCCATCTAAATAAATTTTCATCGTAAGTTCTTGGCCTTTATAAGTGGTTAAAATACGATTTATTTTACTAGCTTGTTCAAGCGAGACTTGAGGTTTTTCAATCTTTTGTCTTTTTTTAGACATTTCCTCAAGAGAAGTTGCTTGTTCAACTAAACTTGAAAATGGTAAATATTGTTTCATTCCTCTTCCCATATTTAATAGTTTATCACTAAACAAAGATTTTTAAGTAATACAATTGTTTAGAATTTTAATTTTTATTAAACTATTAAAGTATGAAATTATTTGTATTTGATGTAGATGGAACACTTGTTACCCGTACACAAAGATTAAGGAGAATGACGATTGAATCATTAAATAAATTATTAGATAAAGGACACGCTATCGCTATTGCTAGTGGCCGACCATTTTCTGGAATTAAAAAATATTTAGATTTATTACATGATGGTAATAAATTTGCAATTTGTGCAAATGGAGCAAGTCTTGTTAAGTATGATGGAACAATTTTATATGAATTAACTATAGAGTTAAATTTATTATTTAAATTGCATGAAAAATATTTAAACTATATCAAAAATTATGGAGCAGGTTTATATTGTTATATCAAAGATGAAATCGGATATTTAGAATATACAAAATGGATAAGAAATGAAGTAGTAGCAAATAAAATTAAGGCTTACAATCTAAATAAAATAGATATAAATTTTAATAATATATATAAAATTATGTTTGCAATAAATTGTGAGATAAGTAGTAATTTTAAATTTGATCAAGAAATATACGAAAAATATCATGTCGTAAGAAGTAGCCCTTTATTTTTAGAAATCGTAAATAAAGATTGTGACAAAGTTTATGGAGTGAGAAAACTAGTAGATTATTTAGGTATTAATAAAATTGATGTCTATACATTTGGGGATAGTGGCAACGATTTACTAATGATTAAAGAATTTAATGGTGTAGCTATGGATAATGCTTTAGAAAAAGTTAAAGAAGTTTCTAAAATTATAACTAAATCTTGTAGTGAAGATGGTGTTTCATTTGCTTTAAATCACTTGATTAATCTATGAATTTTCAAAAGATAAATCTTAATAACTTATTGAATTTAAAAGATATCATTTATAGTGTTGATACACTTAACGCTTGCTATTCTTTAGGAATTATTTTTATGTGGAGTGACTATCTTAATCATGAATTCTATTTTGATAAAGAGACTTTAATTATAAAAGTAAATTATGATAAAGAATCATTTTTTCTCCCTTTTAAAAATATTGAATATGGTTTAGTTTTAATAAACGAATATGCAATTAAAAATCTAAAAAATAATCTAACTTTTGTAGAGTTATCAATTGAAAACGCTATGTTTTTAAGTAAAATATATCCTCATCATAAGTACTATTTTATAAGAGATTGGAGTGATTATATTTATTCAAATGAAGATTTTAAAAATTTTGCTGGAAAAAAATATGCTTCAAAAAGACACCATATAAGTCGATTTAAAAAGCTATATAGTGAAGCAGTTTTTAAGGTTTCTACTAGCGAAGATAAAAATAGATTACTTGATTGTATTAATAAATTTATAAATTCAAAACATGAAGATGATTATGAATTTAATTATGAAGAAAAAGCATCTATTGAGATGATTAAAAATTTTGATAAACTTGGCTTTTATGCATTTCATATAGAGTTAAATGGTGAAATTATCGCTTTTTCTATTTGTGAAATTAAAAATAATATGATTATTGATCATGTTGAAAAAGCTCTTAAAGAGTATGATGGCGTTTATCCATATTTAGTAAATAGTGTTGCAAACTATTTTAAAGATATTAAATATTTTAATAGAGAAGACGATAGTGGAGTAAGTGGATTAAGGTATAGTAAAGAAGAATATCATCCAATAATGATGATAGATAAATATTACTTTGAAGTTTTAAATAATCTCGATTTAATCAATAAAATTCCAACGATAAAAGTTAATACTGATATTTTAATTAAAGAATTAGAGAAAGAAGATAAAGAAAAATACAAAAATTTAGTAATAGATGATGAATATAATAAATATTGGGGATATGACTATAAAACCGATTTAAAAGAAAATAAACCAACTGGCGATTACTTTTATAATTCTTTAATAATTGATATTAATAACAAAGAGTCGTTTAGTTTTATGATTTATTATAAAAACAATTTTGCAGGAGAAATAGTTTTATATAATTTAGATAATGATAATTCTTGTGAAATTGGATATCGACTAGTCAAGCAATATACTAAATTAGGAATAATGAGTAGTTCATTAAAAGTTTTTATTAACTATTTATTTAAGGATCTTAAAATATCTAAATTAAGAGTTAAAGCCTATAAAGAAAACACTCCTTCAATAAACATAATAAATCTTTTAAATTTTACTTATTTAAGGAGTGATGATATTTTTAATTATTACGAATTAATCAATAACTAATCAATAATTTTAGAAACAGCTATAGCGATTGCTCCTGGACCAATATGAGTTGCAATTGATAAACTTAGTGGATCACAAGGAACATTATTTATACCAAAATATTCTTTTATTTCATTAACCCATATATTTGCTGAATCAATATCATAAGTATAGGCAGCAGCAAAATCTAATTTTTCAATTGGGACATCTTTAAACTTAGTTTCTAATTCTTTTTTAACTGCTTCAAGCATTGCCTTTTTGGCTTTTTTGACACCAAGGCATTTTGCGTAAGCGTCTAATTTCCCACCTAATATTTTTAAGACAGGTTTAATATGTAAAGTTGTTCCTAAAGCAGCTCCAGCTGGAGTAATTCTTCCACCTTTTTTAAGATATTTAAGAGTATCAACCATAATAAAAATTGTTGATTCAGATTTTTCTTTTTCTAAAATATCTTTGATTTCTGCAGCGTTTTTTCCTTGTTTAACAAGATTTAGAGCATCATAAACGCTCCTTTTTAAAGTAATACTTATACGGTGATTATCAACGACGAATACTTTACCTTTATAGTCTTCACTAAGCATTAATGCTGAATGACAAGATTCACTTAATCCGCTACTCATAGGAATATGCACAATTTGATCATATTCTTTAAGTGTTTCTTCCCATAAGTTAATAATATCACCTGGAGCTGGTTGGGAAGTTTTAATATCTTTATCTTCAGCTAACCAAGTATAAAATTCTTTGGTGGTAATGTTATCATTTTCAAAATAAACTTTTCCATCGACAATTACAGGCATTCTAAGTAATTTAATACCGAGTTCTTTTGCTTCAATTGGCGTAATACCAGAGTTGTCATCAGTTATAATACAAATTTTCATACAAAAACCTCTCTTTGCTTATTTTAATTGAAAATATTATTTAAAGTAAATGTAATAAACAATACTAGATAATGCTAAGTTATTACTAGATGTAGCAGTTTTATATATTTTATTTTAAAAATCTTTATTGTTTATGGAAATTTTTAAACTGTTTAATTAAAATAAATGGCGAGGTAAGAGTTATGCCATTTTATTTAGTTAACGGTGATCTTGTATCAATGAATGTAGATGCAATTGTAAATGCAGCTAATGTGGGATTAAAAATGGTGGAAGGTGTTGGGAGAGCAATTTTCCATAATGCTGGTGACTTAGAGATGACTAATGCATGTCGTGCTATTGGGCATTGTGATGTTGGAGAAGTTGCCGTTACACCAAGTTTTAATATTACAAATACTAAGGAAATTTTTCATGCTGTAGCTCCTATATATATAAATGGAAAACACGATGAATATGAACTTTTAGAAAAAGCTTATTTTAATTGCTTAGAATTAGCTACTAAAAAAGGATATAAGTCAATAGCATTTCCTTTATTAGGAGGAGAATTTAATTGGCCATTAAGTGAATGTTATCAAGTTGGCAAACAATCAATTTTAGATTATTTGAAAAAATATAATCAGAATTTAAATGTTTTTATCGTTATTTATAAAAATTTCCCTAATACAATTGATGATAACTTGCATGAAAAATTAACTAGATACATCACTTCAAATTTTAAAGTTACAAGAAATGTTAGTAATCCTAGAAATGAAAAATTTAATGAAGTTGTCGCAAAATTAATTGCTAAATCTAAAAAAACTAATAAGGAAGTTGCTTTTTTAGCTAATGCTAAAGAAAGAACACTTAATAGATGTTTAAATGATGACACATTTATTCCTAGTAGAAACTTCGTTTATGCTTTAGGTGTCGCTTTAAGATTAAATTCAATTGAATTACAAGATTTTTTAGAAGTTGCTAATTATAAGTTAAATAGAGCTGATATATTTGATTTAATAATTTTATTCTTTGTTGATAATAATATTTTTGATGTTTATAAAATTAATGATGCTTTATTTAATTATGACTATAGACCATCCTTAGGAGAAAGATAATATGAATATTAAAATAAGTAAAGAAGTTAAAAAAGCTTTAAAAAAAGGTGAACCTGTTATTGCTTTAGAATCTACCATTATTTCTTTTGGAATGCCTTATCCACAAAATGTCGAGACAGCTTTAAATGTTGAAAAAGTTATTAGAGATAATGGAGCAATCCCAGCAACTATAGGTATAATAAATGGAGAACCAATTATTGGTTTAACTAAAGAAGAAATTGAATATCTTGCTCATAGTAAAAAAGTAAGAAAATGTAGTCGAAGAGATTTGCCGATAATTTTAGGGACTAATTTAGATGGAGCAACCACAGTCAGTGGAACAATGATTTTAGCTCATTTAGCAGGAATTGAATTTTTTGTAACTGGAGGAATTGGTGGAGCTCATAAAAAAGCTAATCTATCTTTTGATATAAGTGCTGATTTAGAAGAGCTAGCAAAAACGAATGTTAGCGTAATTTGTGCTGGTCCAAAAGCTATTTTGGATTTAGGTTTAACTATGGAGATTTTAGAAACCAAAGGCGTACCTGTAATTGGTTATAAAACCGATTATTTACCAGCTTTTTATACTTCAACTTCTGAGTTTAAAGTTGATTACAATGCAAAAAATCCTCTAGAAATTGCTAAAATAATTAAAGCTAAAAGAGATTATAAATTAGATGGCGGGGTATTAATTACAAACCCAATCAATAAAAAAGATAGTCTTGATCCTGAAGTTATTAATAAAGTTATTAATGAAGCTATTTTAGATATGGAAAAAGAAGGAATACACGGGAAAGATGAAACACCATATTTATTAAGCAAAATTGGTGAACTAACTAAAGGAGATTCCTTAGAAGCAAATATTAAACTTATTCTTTCTAATGCTAAACTTGGAGCAAAGATTGCTATAGAATACAAAAAATTAAATGAAGAAGATTAATTTTACTAATTGTGAAAAAGTTGAACCTACTAAAACTTTAAAAGAAAAACTTAATATTTATCTATTTAAAAATTTTCTTATTTCTCTAGGAGTTTTCTTTTTAATACTAATTTTCTTTTTTATAGCATTTATTAGCGGTGATTTTCTTCCTCTTTATGCTTTCTTTATATTACTAGGGATTGACTTTTTATTTCTTATAGCACTTTATATTTATATATCTTTTGATGGTCTGAAAGATTTTAAGAAGAACGAATGCTATATTTTAAAAGGGAGAATTCTTTATTTTGAAGAAAGTAAAAATAATAAAATTGGAGCTTTATTTATATCAATAGATGAGATGATTAGCTTAAGAATTTTAATCGATAAAAGCTCTATTACTAATGAAAGCGAACTTAAAAAGTCTTGTAATTTAATAGTTTATAAAAATACATTAATTTGTGAAATTTATAAAAATAATTGAGATTTGCAGGGTTTTAGATTTTTTTAATGTAGGCTCTGCGCCTTTTATGAAGAATATTTGGAAATTTTCTAAAACAATTTTGTATTGCTAAGTTATTTTCTAAAGTTAAATTAGTTTCACAATATTTAATATTTCCCTCATTCATTATCTTTGATAATTCAAGTAAAATTACCCAAGCCACCCCATTATTTAAGTACTTAGGATATACACCAATTAATCCTAAATCTACACTTTTTGGTTTTCTTATTGCTTTTAAAATTCTAATTATAGCAGTCGGAGTAAGCTTACCTTTTGAATGTCTTAATATTTTGCCAATCGATGGAAAACAGACACCAAAAGCCACTAGTTTATCATCTTTATCAACGACTAGGCGACAATAAAATGGGGTAACAATAATTTTAAACATGTTAATAAGTTCTTTAACTTGTTCTTTAGTTAAAGGAACAGTTTGATAAAGGTTATTATATGTTAAATCAATTAAATCAAATAATTCATTCCCGTATTTTCTAATTAATTCGTTTATATTTTTAAACCTACATATTCTTAAATTTTGTTCTTTTAAAACAAAATTTACTAATTTCTCTATTTTAGGATTTATAGAATCTATTGGGTATAATCTTCTTTCAACCCAATCAACTTCTTTTTTAAATCCATAAGATTCAATAAGTTCTTGATAATAGTCGTAATTATATTGCTCTTCAAAAGTAGAATCATAATTGAATCCTTCAATTAATAATCCTTCTCTTTCTAGATCGCTATAACCGAGAGGTCCGTTAATTTCTTCCATGCCATTTTCCTTAGCCCATTTAGTTAAAGCATCAAATAAAGCATTAGAAACCTCTTTATCATTAATAGAATCAAATCTAGTAAATCTAACTCTTTTTTGATTCCATTTTTCATTAGATGGATAAGAAATTATTCCCTGAATTCTTCCAACATGTTTTCCATCTTTATAAGCATTAAAAAAGATAACTTTAGAAGTTTTATGATAGTGATAAGTTGGACTAAATATTTTCTTTTCATCAATATGTAGAGGAGGAACAAAATATTTTGATCCTTTGTATAAATTAATTGGAAATTTCAAAAAATTCTTTTGTTCTTTTTTGTTATTACATTCAACTATTGCTACCATAATTTTTAACCTCCTTTATTTTATAAAATAGTGATGAAAAATTCAAAACTTATCAAAATGTTTTGAAAAATAATTATTATATTTTTATTTTACTTTCTATTCATATAAACTAATAAATATGAAAATACTTGTAACAGGTGGTTGTGGATTTATCGGAAGTAATTACTTAAATGTGATGATTAAAAAATATCCAAATGATTATTTTATATGTTTAGATAAATTAACTTATGCTGGTAATGTTAATAATTTAGATATATTAGATGAACCAAATTTTAAATTAGTAATAGGGGATATATGTGACGAAGTAATTGTTAGTAAAATACTTAATGAAGGAATTGATTTAATTATTAATTTTGCTGCAGAAACTCATGTTGATAATTCAATAATTAATCCAAAAACCTTTTATAAATCAAATATTTTTGGAGTAATTAATCTTTTAGAGTTGTGCAAAAAATATAAAGTCAAAAGATTTCATCAAGTTTCTACTGATGAAGTTTATGGAGATTTGCCACTTGATTCAAATTATTCTTTTAAAGAAAACGACCCACTAAAACCTAGTTCACCATATAGCTCCTCAAAAGCAAGTGCAGAATTAATTACTTTAGCCTATTACAGAACTTATGGATTAGATGTAACCATTACTCGAAGCGTTAATAATTTTGGACCACATCAAAACAAAGAAAAGTTTATTCCAAAAATTATCGATTGTATCGAAAAAAATCAAGAGATTCCAGTCTATGGAAATGGTTTAAATATTAGATCTTGGATTAATGTTAATAAAAATAATTTTTATATCGATTTAATTAGTCGATATGCAAATAGTGGCGAGGTTTATAATATTAGTGATAATTTAGAATTAACAAATTTAGAAGTAATTGATAAAGTTTCAAAATACTTAAAAAAAACATATAGAATCAAATTTACAAAAGATCGCTTAGGTCACGATTTAAAAATGTCCATTGATAACACAAAACTAAAGAGGTTTGTTCAAGCTATTGAAGAAGGATTAATTTAAAAACTTTGCAGATCTTAACTATTTTTAATTATTCATCTTTATATTCAGTTTTATAACCTTTATTTGTTTTAGGTCTCAAATCATTAGGAAATATAATATCAGTTTTTATATCGTGAGCTATTTTTTGTAATCTACTAGATAGAAAGTAAGCATTATCTATATCATCCATTACGGTTTTGCCTTGTGAACTAACAATATAAATATCACCTACTTTATAGAGTTTCTCAATAACTCCAATTTTTAAATTGACACTAGTTAAACTTGAATAATAGATACTTTGTATTTGTGATCCTATAAATCCTTTTTTAATGATAATTCTTTGACTAGTAAAAGCGTATTCTTCATTTTTCCATCTTTTAAAGATAGTTATAACAGAAGATATCCATATCCAAAAAGGTATCAAATGAAAAGCAAAAAAGATACATAGAAAAATTATTAAAGCAGTTGGTACGCTCTCTAAATTCGTAAAAAGAATAGTTATAAAAGAAATATCAAATATTAAAAAGATAAAAGCTATGATGCTTCCCTTTAAAATATTACTTAAAATAAAACTTTTTTTATTTGGCTTCCCTCTCCATAATACATCTTCATCCGCTTGCAGGACACTATCAATAGTATTTGCATCTTCTTTAATATTATTAGGTTCTATAAAATAATTTTCATCTATCTTTTTCATAATTTATCTCCTATAAACATTGTATAAAAAATTATGTATTTAAAAAACATTAAATTATATTTATGATAAAATAAAAATAAGTTAACGGAGGTATAAAATTTATGAGAAAAAGTTTTAAAAATCAACCTTATGTATTTCCTCAACCAGTTTTTATCATTGCAACATATGATGAAGAAGGAAACGCTGATGCAATGAATGCTGCTTGGGGAGGAATTAGTGGCGAGCACGAACTAATGATGTGTCTTAGTGCTTATCATAAAACCGTTAAAAACATTTTACTTAAAAAAGAATTTACAGTTAGTATGGGTACTAGAAAAACATTAGTAGAATGTGACTATTTTGGTATTGCTTCAGGTAATAAAGTTAAAGATAAGATTAAAGAAGTTGGTTTTACAACAACTAAAAGTGAACTTATTGATGCACCAATTATCAATGAATTACCTTTAACTTTTGAATGTAGACTAATTAGTTATGATAAAGAAACAGAAATTTTAAGGGCTGAAATAGTGAATTGCAGTGCTGATGAGTCCATTTTGACTGATGGAAAAATCGATGTAACAAAACTAGAACCTATTTCTTATAATGGGGTTGATTTTTCATATTTGGTAGTTAAAGAAAAAGTTGGTAACGCTTTTAAGGATGGTAAGAAATTTATTAAATAAAATTTATTAATTTTAATGATACTTATTTTTTTACATTTCTATATAATTTAATCGAGGTTTAAATTATATGTACATAAAAAAGCTTAGCAATATTGATAAAGTTAAATTAACTATCGGAACCGATTTATGGCATACCGAAACTTTAAACGGAAAACTTTACGAAGTTTCTATGCATGATGGACCAATAGGTGTTAGAAAACCAATTGATACGAGGTCTTTTGATCAAAAAGAAATATTTAAATCATTAGCTTATCCTTGTAGTACTGCTTTAGCACAAACTTTTAATGTAGAACTTGCTTATGAATATGGAAAAGCTTTAGCAAATGATGCAATAGAAAAAGATGTTGATATAATTTTAGGTCCTGCAATTAATATTAAAAGAAATCCGTTAAACGGAAGAAACTTTGAATATTTTAGTGAAGATCCATTTTTAAGTGGATGTATGGCTTATAATTATATTCGAGGTGTTGAAGAAAGTGGAGTTTTATCTTGTGTAAAACATTACGCATGTAATAACAATGAATTTTCAAGAAACTTTATCTCAAGTGATGTAAGTGAAAGAGCTCTTAGAGAAATATATTTAAAACCTTTTGAAATTGCTTTTAAAGCTAAGCCATCTACTTTGATGTGTTCTTACAATTATATTAATGGCGTGAAAGCTAGTGAAAATAAAAAATTATTCGATATAGCAAGAGATGAATTCGGTTTTGATGGATTAATAATGAGTGATTGGGGTGCAGTTAATGATACGATAACTTCAATTAATGCTGGACTAGATTTAGAAATGCCTTATTCAAAAGAGCATTTAGAAAAAGCAATTAGTCACATTAATAATAATAAGTTTAATCTTAATGCTTTAAATCGTGCAGCTTCAAATGTTATAAAAATATCTGAGATTTGCAAGGAAAATAAAGAAAAACAAAAGATTTCAATGTCTATTGAAGATAAAAAAGCATTAATAAAAAAGATAAATGATGAAAGCATTGTGCTAATTAAAAACGAAGGGAAAACATTGCCAATTAATAAAGACTCAAAAGTTTTAGTTACAGGATTAGAAACTAATATTTATCTTTCTGGTGGAGGAAGTAGTAGAGTTACTCCTTTAGGTGAATTTATTAGTTTAACGGATTCTTTAAGAAATAATGGAATAAACGCTAGTTACTATCAAACAACAGAGTGGAGAGATAATAAACAAGAATGTATTACTGACTTAAAAGGATGCTGCTTTGAAGCTTTAAAATATGATTATGTTATTTGTGGAATAGGGGAAAATCATACTTTAAGTAATGAAGGCAGCGACCGTAATAATATAACTTTATCACCGGTTGAAGTCGAATTAATTAAGTCTTTAAGAAAATACGCTAAAAAACTTATTGTTATTGTCTATACTGGAGCTATTTTAAATCTTTTTGAGATAGAAGATTATTGCGATGCAATCTTATTAAGTTCATTTGGTGGAGAATATGTTAATGAATCTATTAAAGATATTTTACTAGGTAATGTTAATCCAAGTGGAAAATTAACTGAAAGCTATTTGTCCAATATTGAAGAATATCCAGCTTACAATTCTTATCATGATGAAATATCATTTGTTTATGAAGAGGATTTAAATGTTGGGTATAGAGGCTTGATTAATAATAATTTTATCGACAGTATTTATCCATTTGGTTATGGATTAAGCTATAGCGAGTTTGAATATAGTAATTTTAGTGTATATCTCGATAAAGATAGGGTTATTGTTGAGGTTACTATTAAAAATAATTCAAAATACGATGCTAAAGAAGTTATTCAAATTTATTCTAGCGAGATAACTAGAACTACTTATCGACCTATAAGAGAATTAAAAGCTTTTAAAAAAGTTTTTATTAAAGCTAATGAAGAAAAAAAAGTTACGATATGTATTGATAAATTAGATTTAGGTTTTTATTCAACAGGTTATAGCAAATGGATTCTTAATAACGGGCTATATAAAATAGGTTGTTATAAAGATGCATTAACCCCAATTATAGAAAAAATTATCGAAATTAAATAAATTTTACCCCCCACTAGCAGCTTAATTTTAACTACTTGTATGTAAGGGGGGAAAATTATGATGATTTTAGATGGTACTTAGTTTTATAGGATATAGAAAATATTTTTTATGCTAAAATTAAATTATGAGATCTTCTCTTAAACATTTTTTTACTATCTTTATATCAATGACTAGTCTATTTGTTTCTTCATGTGATATAGATAATCTTAAAGAAATGTATAGTGTAGGTTATTTTAATAAATATACTTACACAATTGGCGAAAATTTAGATATCGGAGAAAATTTTAAAGTTTATGATAAAGAAAATAATTTTGAAATTGAAAATTATGATATATATCTAAATGATGTATTGGTTGATGAAGGCTATATTTTTGAAAACATTGGAACTTATGATATTTCTATAAAAGCTAGTGGATACGAAGAATATTTAATAAGTGATAATCATATAATTGTTAAGGAAGAAGATAAATATTTAACTTTAGATACAACAAATACTAAAACAAATTATTATGTTGGTGAAAGTTTTTCTACGGATGGATTAATAGTAAAAGATAATTTAAATAATATCATCGAAGATTTTGAGGTAAGTTTAGAAGAAGGACACAAGTTTAATAATTCAATCTATTCTTTAGAAATAAAAATTTCAAAAGACGGTTATATTGGAACAAGCTATTTTATTCATGTTGAAGATATTGGTGAATTAAATTTAGATTTAACTAATGTTAGAACTATTTTTACTAAAGGGGAGGAATTTTCTTCAAATGGTTTAATAGTTAAAGAT
>JADIMY010000009.1 GCA_017694345.1 Candidatus Onthovivens merdipullorum
ATTCAATAGTAGAAATTCTTTTTTTTAAGCTTAATAAATTATCTGCCATAAGTTTATTCTTTATTAATGTTTAAATTAGTCTTAATGACTTTTACTAAATCATCAATTATTTCTTTATCGCTATCTAAAAAAGTAGTACCAGTTTCAAGTCGAGTAAATAAATCGCTATGATGAGCAGTTAAAGAATTAGATAATAGTTTTAAAATAGAATGAACATCACTTGGATTAACATCATCTAGTAATCCACTTTGAGCGACATAAATATCGATTATTTCACTAGCCATTCTTAAAGGCATATATTGTTTTTGTTTTAATACTTCGAGTAAAATTGCACCATGAGTTAATATTTTTTGAGTAGATTTATCTAAGTCACTACCAAATCTAGAAAAATCGAGCATTTCGTGATAAGAAGCTAGTTCCATTCTTAAGTTCTTAGAAACACTTTTCATAATTTTAGTTTGAGCACTACTACCAACACGAGAGACACTTAAATTTGAATCAATCGCAGGTCTTTGACCTAAATTAAATAAGTCGGTATTTAAAAATAATTGTCCATCAGTGATAGAAATAATATTTGTAGGAATATATGCACTAATATCACCAGCTTGCGTTTCAACAATTGGTAAAGCAGTAATACTTCCTCCACCTAGATCTTTTGATAATTTACAAGCTCTTTCGAGTAATCTAGAGTGAAGATAAAAGATATCACCAGGATAAGCTTCTCTACCAGGAGATCTTCTTAAAAGTAATAGAAGTGTTCGATAAGCTACAGCGTGTTTAGATAAATCATCGTAAACTATTAAGACATTTTTACCTTGATGCATCCAGTGTTCAGCAATAGATACGGCAGTATAAGGAGCAATATATTGCATAGGAGAAGTTTCACTAGCGCTAGAATTAACAATAGTCGTATATTTTAAAGCATCGTTTTGTTTTAATTTATTAACAATTTGAGCAATTGAACTATTTTTTTGCCCAATTGCACAATAGACACAATATACATCTTTACCTTTTTGATTAATGATTGTATCGATAGCAAGAGCAGTTTTCCCAGTTTGACGGTCGCCAATAATTAATTCTCTTTGACCTTTACCAATAGGAATCATTGAATCGACGGCTTTTATTCCAGTTTCTAAAGGTTCATTAACTTTATCTCTTTCCATAATGCCAGGAGCAGGTAGTTCACAAGCTCGATATTCTTTAGCTTCAATTTTTCCTTTTCCATCGATTGGTTGACCGATTGCATTAACGACTCTACCTAGTAAGCAATCTCCTACTGGAGTAGAGACGACTTCTTTAGTTCTTTGACACAAATCACCTTCTTTAATCGAGATGACATTACTAAATAAAGCTACGCCTATTGAATCTTCTTCAATGTTCATAACCATTCCATAAGTTGGACCTGGGAAAATAATAAGTTCACCATACATCGCTTCATCAAGACCATAAACTGTTGCAATACAATCACCAACAGAAACTACTTGACCAACATTAGCGGTATCAATTTTATTTTCAACTTTATTAATTTCATCTTTAATTATTTGAGATAAGGAATTTAAGTTTTTAGTGTTAGGCATTATTCTCACCTCGATTTATATCATTAATTAAATTCGTTTTAATATCTTCTAATCTAGAATTAATTGAATATTCATAAATATTTTCGTTAATCATAATTCGAATTCCACAAATTAAAGAAGTTTCAATTTGTTCTTTCAAGATTACTTTTTTATTAAGTTTTTTACTCATCACATCTTCAATTTTTTTATGTCTAGCATCATCAATATTAAAAGGAGTATAAATTATTCCAGTAACGATATTTTCATCGATATCTGATAAACGAATAAATTCTTTATAAATATCATGAATATAAAATATTAGTCTTTTATTAACTAAATATTTTAAAAAGATTAACACTTCATTAACTAAAAGATTTTCAAAGAGTTTATCAATCATTTTTTCTTTCTCATCGTAATTAATAAAAGGAGATTTTAAGTAATCTAATAATTCTTTATTACTAGATAATATCCAGTTTAAAAATTTAAGTTCTTCTTTATAAACTAAAGTAAGTTTATTTTGTAAACTCGATTCATAAATTCCTTCAGTAATTTTGATTAATAACTCTTTGTTATACATATTTATTTCTTTTCTATTTCGTTAATAAAATCATCGACAAATTTATCGTTATCACTTACTTTAACTTCTCTACCTAATATTTCTTTAGAAGTAGAAATAGCGGCATCGACAATCTCACTTTTTGCTTCTTTAAGCATCTTTTCTCTTTCGGCTTCGATGTCTTTATGAGCTTGAATTTTTTGATTTTCAATTTTTATTTCGAGCTCTTTTTGAACATCGTTAATTTTATTTTCAGCGGTAACTTGAGCATTTTTAACGATTTCAATAGCTTTTTGTTCACTATCAAAAACAGTTTGCTTTGCGTTATTTAAAAGTTTACTAGCTTCCGCTTTTTCTTTTTCACTATCTTTAATATTTTTTTCAATATAATCTTGTCTTTGTTTTAATTTTTTCTTTATTGGTTTATAAGCGACTAAAACAAAAACGACAACCATTATAATGAATAAAGCGAGTTGAACTAATGTAATATATAAATTAGGAAGCATATCGTTAACAGTTGTTTCGATACGATCACCAATTTCTTCTGTATTACAACTAGATAAAGTGGTTAATAAAAATAAACAAGATAATAGAAGTGGTAATTTTTTAATTTTCTTCATAAAATCAAACGACAAAAGCCATTAAAATAGCGACGACAAGGATATAAATTGCACAAGACTCAATTAAAGCTACACCAACAATCATCGTTGATCTAATATCTTTAGCTGAACTTGGATTTCTACCAATTGATTCTAGACCCTTACTAACGGCAAATCCT
The DNA here is from genome assembly GCA_017694345.1 of Candidatus Onthovivens merdipullorum. Classification (GTDB taxonomy): domain Bacteria; phylum Bacillota_I; class Bacilli_A; order RFN20; family CAG-826; genus Onthovivens; species Onthovivens merdipullorum. The sequence goes on from JADIMY010000009.1 coordinate 2,891, forward strand.
TCTGCTAGAGCTGATAAGCCAAGAGCTAGACAAGCAATTCCTAAACCGATAAAATTCATAGTTTTCTCCTTTCTTTATCTTAATTAGCTTTTTTTAAACTAATTTTTCTTTGTTTTCTTTCTTTTTTCTCAAACTTACGATTTATTCTTTCTTCTTTTTCTAAAGCTAAATCATCTTTACTTATAAATTCTTGAGAAATATTAATCATTGTTAGCATTGTAAAAACAATTAGCTGGATTGCTCCATCAAATAAATCGAAATATAGGTGAGCAATTGGAGCAAGTAGTGGAGTTAAAACTAGACCTGTTAAACTGCCACTAGGAGGTAAAATTGTTCCAATACCAACATAAATAATAGTAATAATGCAATAACCTGCTAAAGCGTTACCAAATAAACGAAGAGTAAGCGATAATAAGCTTGACCACATCGAGATTAAATTAACTGGTAAAAAGACAAATACTGGTTCAACATATCTTCTAAAATATCCTAAATGACGACATCTAATCGCTTCAAAATGAGTTAAACAGAATGTACATAGCGCAATAGATAAAGGCATCGCAATATTTGTAAATGGATTAGGTAAAGCGATTAAAAATTGTTCACTCTCTGGTTGGAAAAAATTAGGAATTCCAATCATTCCAATGATAAATCCAATAATTATATAAGCTCCTAAAGCGACAATATATCCTCCAAAGCCTTCAAAAGAATTACCCATTAATTCAGTAACTTTTTTATCAGTGAAATTAATGATTTCTTCAACTATAGATAAAAAACCATTTGGTTTTTTTAAAGGATCATAATGTTTTAATTTGATTCTTATAACAATAGCTAAAATAATTACGATAATCATCGATAGAACACTACTAATAAATTCAGGTGGAATTTCGTTCCAAGATAAAAATCTAATTACTTTATTAAAATCCATATCACTTCACCATTAAACCAATAACTGAAGTTATTGTAAGTAGACCCAATGTTTCAAAAACATAGCAGATCTCCGGTATTTTTGCTAAATTCATGAAATATAGATAAATTAAAGAGAGTGCTAAAGATAAGATGTAAGATAGGATTCTAATACTTGAAGAGATTAAAATCACTTTACTGGTTTTAGTTTTATCACTAGAAAAATTGGTGTAATAGTAATTAAAAGATAAATATAAAGTTAAGATAAATGGCAAAGTTATTAAAAATAAATAAAAATAAGTTGGATTATTTATTGTAAATAATAAGATTAATCCAATGATGATATTAATTAATAAGAATATAGTTCCTATTATTAATAGTTTTTTTAAATCTAAATGAAATAACTTTCTCATATTTACATATTAAAG
>JADIMY010000115.1 GCA_017694345.1 Candidatus Onthovivens merdipullorum
TGATGATTATGTATATGAAATAGAAATAAAAACGAAAAGTATTAATCTTCAAAAAAAGAAAATAGAAATTAGTAAAGTTGAATTAAAAAATGGAAGTCTTAAAAGAGTTGATTTTCTTGAATATCTTGTAAAGTTGGCAAGTTCAGAAATTGAACTTCTTGAAAGTATTATAAATATTGGAATGATTGAACGAAATTTGGAAATATTAACAAATATCCCATTTGGAGAAATACAATATGTTTGTGAAAATAAAAAGTAAAACAAACGCCTTTTTTGGTTTATTTATTTTATTAGTTTTGTTTTCAGTTTCATGTAATTATCAAAATTCAAATAATATTGATACACCTGAATTATCTGTTGTAAGAACGGTAAAAGTTGAATTAAAAAAACTAAATGACGATTTGAATAGTTTTGGAACTATGAATTACAAAACAAAAAATAATGTTTCGGTTTTAGTTGAAGGGACACTTGAAAAATTGTATGTTAAAGAAGGGGATTATGTAAAAAAAGGGCAGGTTCTTGCAAGCCTTAGAAATGTACAATTGGAAATTCAAAGAGAACAAGCTGAAAATACATTAGAATCTGCAAAAGTAAGTCTTTATCAAGCAGAAATTAATTTGCAAGAACAAAGATTAAGTGTTGAAAGTAGATTAATTGCACTAGAAAAAAGTGAATATAACTTAATCCAAACAAAACTTGAGTTAGAAGAATCAAAAAAAGAACTTGAAAATAAGAGACAATTACTTGAAGTTGGTGGTATTACAGAATCATCTTTTAGAAGTATGGAAATTTCTCATAAAGCAAAAGAAACAGAACATAATGTATTAGAGAAGGAAATTGAAATATCAAAACTTGGTTTTCGTGATAAAGATTTAATTACAAATGGTTTTGAAGTAAGTGTAGATCCGGAAATAAAAAAGCAACAATTAATAGAATTAAATACACGTAATGCCGTTGCTAGTGTAGAAAGCCAAAAAGTTCAACTTAAAAGTGCAGAAAAGAACCTTGTTTCTGTGATAAAATTAATTGATGAACTTACTATAAGAGCTCCAGTTGATGGTATTGTTTGTGTTTTATATTTTGAAAGTGGAGAGTTTATACCAGAAAATGAAAAATTACTCACCTTGATAGATATTTCAGAAGTAAATGCTGTTTTTTCTATACAGGAACAAGACATTCAATATTTTCACGTGGGAGATGCATTAACTGTAGATATACCTTCCATAGGTAAACATATTGATACAAAAATTAGTGAAATTTCACCGATTGCAGATTCTTCAAGTGGTAATTTTACGGTCAAAGCTCTTATTCCAAATAAAAATGAAATAATAAAACCTGGTATGTTTGTAAAATGTAATGTTCAAAGAAATGAAAAAAAAGCTTATGTTTGTGTTCCTGAAACTGTAATAATAAAAAAAGAAGGTAATGTCGCTTCTGTTTTTTCTGTTGTAAATGGATTTGTTGTTTTAAAAGAAATAACAATAAAGGCACAGAAAGATGGTAATATATGGGTTGAAACAGGACTAAAAGAGTCGGATATTCTTGTAAATAAACCATCACCATTTTTAAGGGAGGGAGAAAAAGTTGAAATTCGTCAATAAAAGGAAGACTTTTTCATGTGTTTTTATTTATATATTTTTTAGTATTATAAGTTGTAAATTTATTTCATTCGAGAATTTATCTATAAAATGTAATATAACTGAAGACATTAATTTTTTTAATGAAGAATATATTATTTTAGAGTTTTCTCTTCCGCCTAATCCACAAGACATAGAAGATAGTATAAATCTTACAAATAAAAATAATTCTGTTATATGTGATTTTAATTGGCATGAAAATAAATGTTATATAAAACCTCGTGAAAATTGGAGAATGGGTGAAAATTATTATTTTATACTGAATAATTCAATTTCTTTAAAAGATGGTCGGATTTATGATGTAAATATCAATAGATTTTTTTCTTATGGTCAAAGAGATAAATATTTAAAATTGATAAGTTGTTCGGTTTATGATAATGCGGTTGTAAAGAACAATGAATTAATTACTTTTAAATTTAATCAACCAATTGATGTCTTGAGTTTTAAAGATAAATTTCAACTTTCTCCGACAATTTCATATAAAACAGAGTTTTTAGTGAATGATACTGTTGTTAATGTTATACCAAATGGTATTTGGGAAACCAATACTTATTATACCTGGGAGTTTGAAAGTATAAAATCGAAAGATCAATATCCACAAGAAAAAAAATATTATGGTTCTTTTTACTCAACAGTAGATATTGAACAGCCTAAGCTTGTTGCTACTCATCCTGTTTTAGTTGATTTTAATACAAAAAGTTGGAAAAGAGAAAAATCTATTTCTGATATTTTTATTAACGAAAGTATTGGTTTTATTTTTTCAGAGCCTGTTGATTTTGATTCTGTAAAAAATTCTATAACATTTGTTCCTTCGGTTTCCGGAAATTTTGTGCAATATGATAAAGAGGGAAGAGAATTTGTCTATTGTATACAAAAAAATTGGGATGCGAATATTGAATATCAAATAAAAATAGCAAATACTCTTACTGATATAAATAATATTCCTTTCTATGATGAATATACAGATTTTTTTATACCTCAAATTGATTATATTACGGTGGATTCGATTGCATTAAATACAACAGAAATAACAGATTTTTCTGAACAAACAAATATATGTCAACTATCTCATGCTCAAAATGATGCTGAAATTGATGTCGTAGTTAATTTTAGTAAAAATATAGATAATAAATATAAAGATATAGCCTATGAATCTATCAATATAAGTTCTTTTTTCCCGAGTTCTGCAATGACTCCTACGATTCTGTCTATATTATGGCTTTCTGATTCACAACTTGAAATAAGGTGTAAAGGATTTACCAAAAGTATTCTTTCAAATAATTATTATAGGTTAAGAATCACAGGTGGAAAGAACAATATTTTAAGCGAAGAAGGATCTTATATAAAGGAAGATATATGCGTTTTTTTTATTGTACAATAGTTTTTCTTTTTATGCTCATCTTAACTTCTTGTGCTCAACTGTTTTTTGAAACTTTCGAAGTTGAGAATTGTATTTTTTCTGAAAAAAATGTAACTATTAATTTTTCTTCTATTCCAAATCAATATTTGTTTATGAAAAACTTTACAATAAAAGAAGATTCTGTTGAAATGACTGGAACTTTTGAGTTTTGTGAAAGACAAGTTATTTTTACCCCAGACTATGGTATAAAAAATAATTATTATTATGAACTTATTATTACATCCTCTATGGAAGATATTGAAGGAAATTCCTTAGAAAAAGATTATAAAAAAACATTTACCACAAGAACAGACTTTGTCAGACCAGAAGTTATTGAAGTGTATCCTGCACATGAATCAGAATTAGTTTCTGAATTAGATGAAATCACAATAAAATTTTCTGAGCCAATTGATGATTGTTCCTTTCGTACTGCACTATCATTTAGTCCAAGCTTTGGATATGTTTATAAATGGGAAGATTCTGATAGGATAGTGAAAATTTATCCAACTGAGAAACTCGCAAAAGAAACACGATATGAAATAAAGCTTGCAACAAGTCTTAAAGATAAAAACAGGAATTCATTGCTAAAGGAATATAGAACTACTTTTATAAATTTCATGGACAGAGATATTCCTGATTTTGATGTATATCTAAAATCAAATGGTAAGCAAGTGAAAATTGATAAAAATATTCAGATTACAAATATAAATACGGATGAGAAATTTAATATTTCTTTTTCAGAAAAAATGGATATTGACTATATATCAAGTTATATTAGTATTTTCCCTGCATTGAATATGACTATTACACCAGATAAAAAATCAAAAGATAAAGCAGTTATAGAATTTAATAATGATATGATATGGGGAGAAACCTATCGGTTAACTGTAAAAAAAGGGTTAAAAGATTTATCTGGTAATGAAATTACCACAGATTGTTATTATGATTTAACCTTTAATAATGAGAATAAAAGACCAATTAGAATTAGAAAAGTTCTTATTGATTTAAAAACTGATGATTATACAGAATTAAGAAATTTTGGAACTTTATCTTTTGATCCAACTCATTATTCTACATCTGATTCAGATCCTGTTCCAACCGATATTATATTTGTTTTTGAAATTTCAAAGAACGCGACTCATATAGTTGATTTTTCTGTAATGGAAAATTTTTCAGCGGAAGCATTAAATGCTTGTCTTGATGAACTTATGATAAAAAAAGTAAAAATCTTAGATGATGCAGAAATTATGGCAAATATAAAACTAAAAAAAATATATGATTCAATAATTGATATTGAAGGAAAAATATGTATTGTAAATATTGGACTTGAAATAGTAAATTCCTCGCAAAATAATAATGGAATACTAAAGTTTTTTATGGGAGATGGTGTCAAAGATTCTTTAGGAAATACATTGATAGAAGAATATTCCTGCCAGATAAATAAAATATAATATGAGTAAAGTAATTAGATTTTCTACAGAACATCCTATTCCAATCCTTATGTGTACTCTTTTTTTCGTTCTAATGGGCATCTTTAGTGCTTTTGTAATAAAAGCTGATTTTCTTCCCATACTTCAAAAACGCAATCTATTAGTTTCAGCTGAATATGAAGGTATAACCGCTAAAGAAATAAAAAATCTTGTTACTATCCCATTAGAAGATGCTTTGGGATCTTTGGGCGGAGTAAAGGAAATGACATCTGTTTCAAGAGATGGTGTGTCACTTATTTCAATGGAATTACATTGGGGGATAGATATTGACATGGCTCTTGTTGAATGTCGTGAAATAATAGATACAACTTTTTCAGTATTACCAGCTAGGTGTAAGAAACCAACTGTAAAAGCTATTGATTCAATTAATGAAAGTATAACTATAGCAATGATTCCATTGGATAATGATTTAAAATATGGTCGATATATTGCAGATTATGATATTAAACCACGACTACAAAGAATAAATGGTGTAGGAGCGGTATCAGTTATTGGTGGAGAGAAAGATCTAATTGAAGTAAGAGTAGAAAAAGATAAAATGGATTCAAAACAATTAACACTTGAATCTATTGCGAATGCTATTTCTGCTACAAATTTTGAATATCCTGCTGGAACTATTAACGAAGGTGAAAAAACAATATCTGTAAAAACTTCGGGCCTATATACAAATATTAATGAAATTTCAAAAACTCCTATTTTGTATAATGAAGGTGGTTTAGTGCGAATTTCTGATATTGCAGAAGTTGTAGATACAATATTAGAAAAAGAAACATTTTTTATTTACAACGGTCAAGAATGTATAAAAATAGGAATAAAAAAAAAGAATGATGCAAGTCCTGTTAATGTTTCCAATGAAATAAAAAAAGAGTTGGAAGTTCTTAAAAATACATATGGTAAGTATTATTTTTTTACAGTAATTAATGATTTATCAAATCAAGTTAAAGCTTCCATTTTGTCATTATATTTATCCGCCTTAATAGGAGGTATTGTAGCTGCATTAGTAATCTATTATTTTTTGAGTTCATTAAAAATCTCAATAATCATTTCTACAGTTATACCAATTTGTTGTCTTATTTCTTTATGTGTTCTTTATGTTTTTGGGAAATCAATAAACATTATGTCTCTTTCAGGATTGGCTATTGGCATTGGAATGGTAGTTGATTGTAGTGCTGTAGTTATTGAGAATATTCAAAAAAAAATCATAGTTCTAGAAACTTTGAAAGAAGAAAGATGTTGTTCTGATAAAGAAATAATTATAAAAGGAACAGAAGAGGTTGCGCTTTCTAACATAGGTTCTACTTTAACTACAGCTGTGGTTTTCATTCCTGTTTTCTTTTTGCAAGGAATCCTTGGTGAACTATTTATAGATTTATCAATAGCAATTATTAGTTCTATAGTTGCGTCATGTGTTTTATCATTAACATATGTTCCAACAATGTGTTCTTTATGTACAAATTCATTAAAGAAGAATGTAAAGGAACGAAAACTTGTTGAGTATCTAAAAGCAAGGTATAACAAGCATCTTATTTTTTTGTTTAAAAGAAATGTATTTGTTTTATTAATAGGCTTAATATTGGTGTGTTTGGGAGTATGTTCTTTTTGTTTTATAAATTTTGAAATACTACCTACTTTAAGTTCTAATACTATTGTTGCAGAAATAATTTTCCCACAAAGCTTTACATTAGAAAATATTCAGAAGAATGTATTATATATCCAAAATGATTTAGAGAAATTGGAATATATCAATTCAATTAGTATTGATGGTGGTGTTGAAAAAGATGATTATGAATATCTTGCGTTGCCATCTTCCGTAAAAGAAAAAGTTCGTTTTACAGTTGTTTTTAAAGGAAAGCAAATAGAAAAAGAAAAGATAATTAGTATTTTTAATAGTTTACGTTATGAAGTTTTTATTACAAGTAAAACAGATTTACTATCAGAAATTCTTTCAATGAATAATAATGATTATATTATCATGGCGGATTCAGAAGAAGAGCTTAGAAATGCTATAAAAAAATTATCTTGTACTGATTTCAAAGTTTATCCAAATTATATTAGCTCTGAATATAATTTTGTACCTGATAGAATATCTAATGCACGTTTTTCTGTATCTGCGTTGTCTACAGCGAATTTTGCATATTCTATATTAGAAGGAATTAATGCAGCTCCTTTTTATAAAGAAGGAAGAGAAATACCAATTCATGTAAAAGTTAAAAAAGATAGTATTAAATCTATTGAGGATTTAGAAAATAGTTATATACAAATAGAAAATAACATTTTACCGTTACGAAGTTTTGGGAAATTTGAATTAAAACAGAATGAAAAGATCCTTTACAGATATAATCGAAAAGATGCTAAAATTTTACAGAATATTAAAACTGAAATTGAGGAATCAGAAACATTAATATCATTAAAAGAATTAGATATGAAGGAAATGATTGGTGATGGTACACTTCTTGTGTTAATTGTAATTTTGCTCTTGTATTTAATTATGGGGGCTCAATTTGAATCATTTTTAATTCCGATTTTCCTTATGGTTGCACTTCCTCCTGCTTTTGCTGGTGCTTTTTTTTCTCTTGCAATTTTTAATCAAAGTTTGAATATCAACAGTATAATTGCACTTGTAATTTTATTTGGTACATCAGTAAATAATACAATTTTACTTTATGAGGTTTGTATATCTCATAAAAAAATTACTTCGGAAACAATTATAGACGATTGTGTTAGTAAAATACGTTCTCTTTTAGTTACAAACTTTACAACAATCTTTGCTCTTGTTCCATTTGCAATTGATCCCAATCATATAAATGCACAATCTTCTATGTCGTTGGCAATTATTGGAGGTCTTCTAGTATCTTTAATAATTGTTCTTTTTGTTATTCCAATAATATTTAGTAAGGTTCTTATTAATAGGAAAATTGATAATGAATAGAACTTGGTATTCAAAAAGAATTGTTGTTGTATTTATTTTTTTAATAATTTCTCTTTTTTTTCTATATTCAGCTAGAGATATTAAACTTGGAAATGTAGAAAATTCAAAATATGCAGTTTATTCTATTCGTTTTGAATATTTTGGAATGGATGCAGAAAATATCGAACGAATAATTACAGTGCCACTTGAAGAAAAAATATCATGCATGAGTAATTTATTAGAATTGAGATCAACTGTTGAATATGGGAAAAGTTTGACAACTGCATATTTTAACAAAAAGATAAATAGCAGAAATACTTACCTTGAAATAAGAGACTATGTTGATGCACTATATAATGCTTTACCATCTTCTGTACAAAAGCCAAGAATATTTAGTTCTGATGTAACTGAAAAATCAGTAATTAACGTGGTAATTAATGGAAAATCAGATTTAAATACTTTACGTACTTATGTAACAGAAAATCTTAAACCCAAAATTGAAAGTATTGATGGTGTTTCTGAAGTAATTGTTTCAGGTGGAAACACAAATGAGATTTTAATTGAATATGACAATGAAAAAATTATAAACAGTCAAATTAATCCAATAGATTTTGGCTCCATAATTCAAGATGCAAATGTAGTAAACCCTTCAGGAAAAATTAAGGGAGAATATCATCAACAATCAGTAGTATTTGATACCAAATTAAATGATATTAACGATGTAAAAAAGCTCCCGGTTCGTGTCCAAGATGGGTATACATCATTAGAATACTTAGCGGATGTTTCAATTAGTCCAAGGGAAAATGATGAAATTGTTCGTGTCAATGGAGAGGAATGCGTTTCAATACAAGTTTCTTCATCTTATTCAGGAAATAATATTTCAATTTCAAGAGAAGTAAAAAAGATTTTGGAAAAGTCAGAACTAAATAAAGAAAATTATCAAATATTGCAGGATAATGGTTTAGAATCCTTTAATGTAATTAAAAATGTAATAGTGGCTCTTATAGAAAGTTTTATTTTTGTAATTATTATAATTCCAGTGTTTTACAAATCATTTAAAATTGTATTTCTTTTGTTCCTTATTATCCCAATAAATATTATTTGGACAATCGCACAATTATATATTTTTAATTTTTCTATAGATCAAAATATATTGTCTGGAATAACAATTGCTATTGGGTTTATTACAGATTCTGCATTGATTATTGCAGAAATATGTGAAAAGTCTTCTAGCTTTCTAGAATTTGAAAAGAGAGTTAAGGAAGTTTTTCTTTCAATTATTGCTTCGTCATTTACAACTATTTTAGCTCTAATTCCTCTTTATTTTCTTGATTCATTTGTTCCTGGAATAAAATCAATTGCAATATCAATTGTATTTATGATTTTTAATTCTACTGCAATTGCATTAGTCTTTTTGCCTGCATTTATATACACAAAAAGTGAATATAATAACAAAATTTCTATAAAAGTATTAAGACTATCTAATAGACTTTGTTACAGATTTTCATTGTGGAGTATACAAAATGGGAACTTTTTGAAAGTGATTTATATTATTTTATGTGTATGCCCATTAGTTTTCTTTTTTATTTTAGGAAAAAATATATCATTAGATAATCAGTCTAAAGTCATTTTTTCTCAAGTAGAATATGAGAATGATAAAGATATGAAAGCGATTGATGAAGAAGTAAGTAGAATTGTTTTTATAATAAAAAATATAAATGGTGTTGAATTTGTTATGACTGACTCTAGAAAAGGTAGCTGTGAAATAGAAATTGGATATAATGATAAATTAATTGATAGATATATTTTAGCAAATAAAGTTGCAGAATTAGGAGATTATCTTGCTGAAGGTTTTTTATATGTTCCAGAAAAAGGATTGAAAGATGTTTCAAAAAGCCATGAAATTGAAATAATTCTTTTTGGAGATGATTCTAATGTATGTAGGAATTATGCAAGAGAAATAGTAAATCAAGCTTCAAAATCTCCTTATGTAAGTCAAGCTGTATTGAATTTCAAGGATCCTGAAGAAATAATATTGATTAGACCTGATATTGATTTGATATCCAGAAGTGGTAGTTCGATAGAGAATATTGCTTCTCAATTACGTTGGACTTTGTTTGGCCCGGTTGTTGATAAATGGATACAAAATGGGAAAGAAATGGATATCCGAATTGTCGGGAAAGATTCAAATAACATAAATCTTACAGAGTTAGAAAATACTTATATTATATTAGGAACTGGTTTTTCAAGGTTAAAAAATGTAGGTATTTTTTCAAAAGTTAAAGATATTGGAAAGATATATAGAAACAATAATAGACGTTGTGCTTATTGTACTTTATCAATAAAAGCTAATAGTTCAGAAAATGCAATAAATATTTCTAAAGATATAATGAAGGGTATTGTTTTTGAAAAAGGTTATGGATATCATTTCTCGCGAGATTTGGAATTAATGAATGAGCAATATTACATTTTATTCTTTGTTTTTATTTCCTGTGTTATAATAATAGTTATTTTTCTTACTGCAATAACAGAAGATATAAAAAAAACATTGTTAATCATCAGTATAATACCGGCATCCTTGTTTATACCGTTTTTATACAAGATTATAAGATATATTCCTCTTGAAATAGGTGATGTTGTTGGTATGATTTTAATAAGTGGAATAAGCGTAAACAATTCAATTTATATTATGGAATCAAAAAAAGAAAAGGTATATTATAAAGTAAGAGATAAGTTTAGAAGCATAATTGTAACCTCATTTACTACAATAATAGGAGCAATGCCTTTGATAGTAAAAGACACGGGGAATTTTGCAGGGACACTTTCAGTATTTATGGTATTAGGGGTTTTAGGGTCACTTATTATATCGGTAATAATTTATCCTGGGGTAATTGATGGAAAACAAAAATTAAAAGATGTAAATAAAGTAATAAGAAAATAGAATCTTGACTTTATAGTAATAATATTTTAGTATAAATAAGTAGTATTAACAAGGAAAAAGTTGAGCACGAAAATGGAAGTATTTTTTAAGAATTTAAATAAATCGAGGATAGTTGCAATAATATTATTAATAACTCAAAGTGTATGCATACTTCCGTCACAAGAAATAATCTTGAATAATAAATATTCAAAAATCCGGTTGGAACAATATCTAAGCAGGGCAGACAGGGAAAAGAATGCACAGGATTGGCAAAGAGTGGCAGAAGAAGGGATTCTGCTGGCAATGAGTGAATGGGAAAGTGCAAATATTTATTTAAGAGAAACAAATTATGAAAAATATGAAGACGAATATAAACGAGCATATGATGAATTCGAAACCGTTAAGAATTCTGAATTTGCTGCTTGGTATATGAATAAAAGACTTCATGAAGAAAATGATTTAAAAAGAAGTGAAATAGCTCAATTACTTTCAGAGAAATCAGAAGAATATAAAAAAAAGTATGAAGGAAAAGGGGCGGAAGGCGGAGAAATTGCAAAATCAAAAGAAGAATGGGAAAGTTATGCAACAGAGATAGTAGAAAACTATATGGGCGAATTGGCCAAAAAGAATCAAAGTGTATTAGTTGAAATAATAAGGGATTTAAAGGAACAACCATTTACAGATGAAGAACTTGCAACAATATATACTCGTGTAGTAAACGAGTATGAGGACAGAGTATATGAAGAGTATGGAAGAATATATGTAGCAGAAAAAAACCAACTGATGTCCGTATTATTATATGATACAAAATCAACAAAAAAATTGAGTGCAGCACAAGCAGCAGAAGAAATTGCAAAAGAAACAGCAAAAGCAGTAAAGCAGGAAGCTGATATAGCGATGAACGAACTCTTTGAAGGGTTTAATGCGACGATTGGAACAGTTGAAGAAGATGAACTTGAGATACAAAGAACAAATTGGTTAAATGATTTTCAGAAAGCATTTGAAGAAAGCATAGGAAAATGGAATGAAGCAGAAAGGCAGTTTCTTGCAGAACGCAGTGAATGGGAAATGTCCGCAACAGAAGTATACGAAGCAAATGAGAAGGCTTGGGCAGAGGGATATAAAATATTACAACAAAAAAGAGATGCATGGTTTGAAGAAATAGCACAAAAACTGGAAGAAGGTCGAAAAGAATGGGACATGAGCGAAGAGCAATTATCAAGCCAGTTGGAGACAGCTTATCAAGAGATGTATGCAACATTGCAAAAAGAAAGAGATGGCAAAGAAAAAAAGCTGGATATGCAAATTTCAATATATAATCAGTCACGAGAAATGCTTGATATTGTAGCATCAGCCCTTGAAGGTGTCGCAGAAACGTTTAATGTAAATTACTATGAAGGAAGATATGCGTATTGGAAAACAGAAAATAATGATGAACCTTCTGATGAAATGAAAAAAAATATAGATGAATTATTTGAAATAATAAATAGTTTTAAAAAAGAAGAGAAACCAGGTCAGTTTTTTAATGATGACAGCAAAATTGAAAAAGCAATAATATTGGTACAAAAACTAATTCCACTGTGTAGTAAGTCAGATATAAATATAAAGAGAGAATTAGAAAGTTTAATAACAGTTGATGGAAATGATGGCTGGTTAAAATACCTAAAAGAATATAAAGCAAAGACATTAAAAGCTAAAGAAGAATTATATAAATTAACAGGATGTATATATAACACAGAAGCCAATAATCAAAATAAGGATTTAGTATTCTTTAATGAACTTGATTATGAGATAATAAAGGCAAATGTTGATCTTGAGTATTGGACAGAAGAATATGAAGTTGCAAATGCAGTAAGGGAATATTCTGAAAGCAAAGATTCCACAACAGAAACAAGTGAAACTACCCAAAAAAGATTGACAGATGCGATACAAGCCTATAAGGTAGCTCTAGATTCATATGAGGCTGCAGTTATAGCTCTTGAAAATAATAAATCTACAGTTGAAAAAGAACAAGAAACTGTGGATGAAAAATACAAAGAGCTAAATGAAGCAAAGATAAAATTAGAAGAAGAAAAAAGAGCATATTCAGAATTGCTAGTTGTATATTTGGGAGGAGAAGCAAATTCGTTAAAGGAAAAAATAAAATCCCTGATAGTTGAATATGAAAACCTAAAAACCAAATCAAATGAAGAAGAATTAAAAGAGTATTACAATGCACTTATTGAATATACAAATGAAGATATAAAGCAAAAATATTTTGAAGCAAAAAAAAATATTGAAAATGGAACAGTGCAAGGTAGTTTATCAATAACAAAGGCAGAAGAATATAAAAAAGAAATAACAGATTATATAAACAACTTAGATTTTGATAAAGAATTAACATTCTTAAATGAATATATTGAAAAGATAACAATATATTGTGGGGAAAATGCATATACTCTTAGTAATTACTTAGATGAATATACCATACGTTTTAGTGATAAAAATAGGGAAGAAACAATAACTAAAGAAGAACAAGAGCGTATTGATTTAGAAAAAAAACAATATGAAAATATTATAAAAAAATATTTAATAGCAATTGAAGATTTTTGGAATAGAGAATTAACAAAAAAAACAAAAGCACTTAATTATTTAAAGAATGGGAAATTTGAAAGAGAAGCAGATATAAAAACAGAAGAAGAAAGAAAAGAAATCGAGATAAAAAATTATTTAAATGCAATAATAAATGCAAAAACAGAATGGGAAGAAAATGTTGACTATGATTTTACAAAATATAATGAATTATTCACAAAAATAGAAAATATAAAAGAAAAATCAAAAAATGAATTAATACCAACAATTCAAGAAGAAATAAAAAGAGATGAAGATTTTAGAAAATTAATGAAAGGGCAGGATATATTTAATTGCCAAATCTTAATGGACTGGATAGCATGCGATGCCCAGATTTTAAATGAAAAAGAATTTGAAGAAGAAAATATGCAGGATAATATAAAGGAACTATATTATTCGTATGCATTAAATAAACCTACAAACCACAGTGAAGCTGTAACGTTGATAAACAATAAAATTAATAAAACAAACATAGAAAACCTGACTAAAGAAACAGTATATGAGTTTGTTGATGAACTTAGAACCTATGAATCAGGATTAAATGTATATGGCAAAGCAGCATTAGAAAATTATATTTCATCTATAATAGATTATGTTTCAGCAAAAACTGTTTATGAACAAAAATCTGAACTTAACGATTTAAAAAAACAGAGAGAAGAAATAATAAAGAATATTGCAATAAAAACCAATGAATACAATAAGGCTACAATACTTGTAAATTATGGAATAACAGATTTAAAAACAGTACTAGAAGTAATGATGATTTCAGAAAGCGGTGATAAACAACCTTTATATGAGAAAACAGGTAAAGAATTAGAAGAATATGCAGCTTATCTAATTATGACAAAGCTATACAGCGGAGATTTAGAGAAATGCAATAATAAAAAAGATATAAAAAACTTAATAGTGGATAACTTTGAAAAAATTGCAGAGAAGGAAAAAGAAAATTCTTGGGAAATTATATTTAATAATCTTAGTGACGAAATCAAAAGTCAAATATGTCAAAATATATATGATATATATTATTTTAATAAAGCATCTGATTCTTATGAACCATATGTAAATGCATTAAATGATTTTATTTCATTACAACAGGGTCCAGATGGATTACATTTAGCAGTGGATTTTGAAGGTATATCAGAAGAATTGGTACAACTTGTGAAAGCAAATAATTTTATTTTTGATTATTTTACCTTATCACAGCAGGTTATAGATTTAACTTCTCGAATTGAAGATATAGAAATTAAAATTATGGCCACAAGTGAAGAGCGTAAATTTTTGAAAGATAGAATAAAAGAATATACATTGCAAATTTCAGAAACAGTAAAAGAATTAGAAGAAATGAGAAATGAGTCTGAGAGTACAGGCGAAAATTCAGAAATAAATAATCTTTTAAAACAAATAGAAGATATCGAACAACAAAAAATTACCGATGAAACAAGATTGAATGAAATATTATCTTTGGAATCAGAAAAAGCAGGTTTGGAGAATCAAAAAAGTGTAGCAGAAGGATTATATAATGATCTTATTTTTGAAGATGAAAAAGGGAATAATTGGGCAAGTATTTTAAAAGATTACAGTATAGAAGATATAATGTGGCTAACAATGTATTTAGCAGGTGAAAAACAATTTTTTATTTTTTTGCAAACTGATCATGAAGACTATGAAGATATAAAAATAAAATTAGGAGAGAAAATAGGGGAAAAATTGACAGAAACAGATATTTCCTATATTGAAAGTTATAAAAAAGTAAACAGAATTGTAGATAGATATTGTAGTTTAGTAGATGGAAATATAGAAGTATGGATCAACTCAATAGATGAAAACTTAACTGAAAATGAGAAAACAAAAATCAAAGATATACTTAATGGAACAGATTTTGCCTCAAATTATTATACATATGAGAATGATAGGCAATATATTTTAAGTTCCACAGGTGTGGGACAAATTGTATATAACCGACTAAATGAGTTTTCTAATAAGATTTCAAAAGATGTTTTAGACTTATGTAAAGAACAAAATGATGAATTGAAAAAATTGCAGGTAGATTTAAATTTTATTGATTTTCAAATATCTGCAATAATGAAAGATGATGTCAGTTGGATAGAAATTTCAAAGGGTAATGGATTAAAGTCAGATTCGTCAATGGACGAAAAAACAAGGGATGCTCTGTCAAAGTGGTTAGATAATAATCCAAACCCATATGAAAATATTTTGGATGAAAAGCTAGAAACCAGTATTGATCATTTAAGATGGCTCACGGAAGACTCATTTTTTGCTGCAAATAATGTAATAGATATAGATTCCGTACCTGGGGTTGTAAATCCCTATTCAGAAAAGCTGAACAAAGCATATTCAAAATATTTATCTGTGAATGATTGTTCTTTATTGGTAAAAGATATTATTTCTACAAACAATTCATATAAAATTGCAAATGAAGAGCGGAAACAAATTGAGGAAATGATAGAAGTATCAAAAAATAATTTAAAAAAAGCAGAAGATGTTTTAAAACAAAAGACAAAGAGTTGGGTAGAAAGTGTAAATAAATTAATAAAAGAAACAGACGAATATAATACAAATGTAGAAAATGCAGATGCATTTTTTACTTTATTAAAATTGGCGGAAAAAAACAAACGAATTGCACAAGAAAAACTTGATTATGCATCAAGTATTTATTTAAAAGATTTAGGCGAAGTTGCAGAAAAAGAATATGTTTCTCCTCAAGAAAAAGAAATAATAGTAAAATTTAGTTTGGACAAGGCAAAAGTAAGGGTAGATGTTCTATGTAAACTAAAAGAT
The DNA here is from genome assembly GCA_017694345.1 of Candidatus Onthovivens merdipullorum. Classification (GTDB taxonomy): domain Bacteria; phylum Bacillota_I; class Bacilli_A; order RFN20; family CAG-826; genus Onthovivens; species Onthovivens merdipullorum. The sequence goes on from JADIMY010000115.1 coordinate 15,764, forward strand.
GAAAAATATGAAGCATCAGAAGAATATACAAAAGCAATGACAAAATATCAAGAATCTGTAAAAAAACATTATGAAGTAAAAAGGATAAAGATAGAAACAGATAAAAGTCTTGCAGTACAAGAAGATATAGTAAGAGAATGTGATGCAAAATTACAAGAAGCCTATGCAGCTATCAATAATACAGAGGAAATAACCAGCATTGCGAAAGATAGTAATACAGCAAAATATGTATATATAGAAAAAAATACAGATGGTAGTTATATAATCCGGTTACGAAAAGAAGGTGATGGAAAGTGTTCTGATGAATTTAATAATTACATTGTAAAAAAAGCTGTATCAGAAAGAATTCCTGGAGGTTACAGAAATATATCACAGGCGATGTATGATGCAAGACAGTGGTTTATATCAGTAACAGAAAAAACAGATGATTATCGTAAAAACCTAATGCTTGCAGCAATATATATAAAAGGAAATATGGGAGATTACAACTTAAACACAGACAATATTCCAACAGAAGAATGTCAAGGAATAGATTTTGTAGAGCTAATGAATAAATATAAAGCTGAAGTTGTAGAGCAAGCATATAAAGATATTATATCAACAAAAGAGGGGCAGGAAGACTTAGCAAAATATCTGTTGTATAATTATGAAGAAGACAATAAAAATGGTGTATTACGGAATGTATTTACGGAGCAATATATTGAAACTTCATATAGAACCAAAGTCTACGAACGGGTAATGCAAGATGTTAACAGTCGCCACAGTGAGTTGGTTTCAGAATCTATTGCATTTGCTGCTTTAGCATCAGAATATACTTTTATAGCTGCCTGCTGCGGATGGCCCGCATGTTTAATTCCTGCAGCCGTAGCAGCAGGATTTGCAATAGCATCTGGAACAATGGCATATAAGGCAGGTGTCTTGAAGAATGATGTTGTTAAACAGGCAGAAATAGTAATAGGGACTGTAGGAGATATTTTTGATATCGAAAAGGAAAAGAATGAATCGTACTTGAAAGGAATCCTAGAGGTAAAAACAAATTTAGAGTTACAATGGTCAAATCTAAATTTGATGTATACAGGTTCAAGTACAAATGAAACTGGAAAAGTCAATATTACAGAAGAAAGTGTTCAAACAGCATTAAAAGAGAGGACAAGGAATTTATGCTGTGATTATTCAACAATGATTGAAAACTTGTATACAGAGGATGTATTGAAAGCATCCGGAGCCACAAAAGAAACTTCAATATCAGAAGCAATAGATAAGGTAAATTTTTGGTATTCAATTCAAGAAAATGAAGCAAAGACTGAATTAGAAAAAGTAATATCGGATTTAAAAGAAGAACAAAGAGGGAACCAAGAAATTTATGAAGCAAAACTAAATGAAAATGCAGAATTGACTAAAGATCAAAAGAAAAAACTTCATGAACTAGCATTAAGAGTATCAGATAAAACACTAACAGCAGAAGCAAGGGAAGAAGCAAAAAAAGCATTTGAAGACTACAAGGCAGAATTATTAGAAAATTCAGGTGGGCAATATAAAAGTCAATTAACAGAGTTAGCAAAAAATACATTTGGAAGAGGAACATGGTCAACAGATATATATTTAAAAGATATGCATTTGTTATGGAGGGATTTATATCCGGAAAATATAGATTTAACATCTGCAACAGAGACTTATACGGGTGAAATAATACAAAATTTTAAATCTATTATTTTGGAACAATTTGATGCAGCAACAAATATCCAGTTGATAAAATTGCAAGAAGAACAAAACAAAGAAAGAAAACAGTTAGCTACCAAAAGAAAAAACTGGGAAGATCAAATGGCTGTGCTTGTAACCATTGCAGAAGGAGAGTGGGATAAAGCAGGAGAAAGTTTGGTAAGCGGGTATAATAATTGGAGAAAGGCGTTTGAGACAGAGTTTAATGAAAAGAATGCAGGATGGTATGGGAATTATGAAACTTTCTTACAGGCAAAACAGGAATGGATAAACGAGCAATATTTATATGCAGTAAATGTGGCAAATGCGGATGTAATAGAGCAATCAGGGTTAGATGTAGAAAGTACAATTGCAGCAGCACTTGCGGCCACAGAAATAACAAAACTAAATTATGAACCGATAGAAGCAGAGAAATATACAGAGAATCTAATTGGAAAAACAGGCTTAAATCAGATAATGAACAACATGGAAAGCCTAGAAAACAAGGGAACAAACGCATCAATAACAAGAAAACATGGATATAAAACAAATACATCATCAATGGATGTCATGTTACAAGCCGAGCAAACATTGTTAACTATAGAAGAAGATATGAAAGATACAGCAGCAAAACTTGCAGCAGAACAGGCAAATAGGATAGTAGAGCAAACAATAGCTGCATCCATGGAAAGAATAGAAGTAGAAAACGAGGGAATGAGAGAGTGGGAAGAAACCTTGGTAAGAAATAATGGTTACAGTGTAAACGGAACAAGTATAACAAGAAATGCAATAGTAGATTCAACTATACAGGGAGGAGTATACGAAAGTCAAACAGTAGTTTATTATCAAGATTTTACAACATCAAAACCAACATTAACAGTAAGTCTTACAGGTACAATGTTAGAAGGCTTAACAAATAGTACAATCATGAAATTAGTATCACAAGCAAACAGTGAAATAAGAAAATGGAACACAGAAATATTTGGAGATACAGAAAAAGATGAAAATGGTAATGTAGTACAAAAGTATTGGACAATACCAAGAAGTGGCTCAAAGACGATTCATGATGCAGGAATCGCTGAAGTAAAAACAAAATATGAACAGTTGGCAGCAGATGAAAACAATAAAAAAGACAAGGCAAGATACGAAGAATTAACAAAAAAAGAATATGATAAACTGGGCGACGATGAAAAAGAAGAATTAAATGATTTAAGCAGAAAATTAATAACAGTAAGGGATGGAAAATTAGGTGAATGGATAGGTTATGCACCATTGTTTAGAAGTGGCAAAAAAGGAGATAGGCTAGATTTAGAAAAAAGTCGGGAATCGAATGTTGTTGACAAGGGTTTAGGGCAAATGGGAGCAATCATGCTTGACTTTCAGTGGAACAGTATGAAAGCAAACCAGGGTTGGACAAAATTAGCACTGCCAATGTATGACCAACCATTATGGCGGGCTAACGGCAGTTTCTTTGAACCACCAACTATAAGAGGGGTCTCAGGAATAGTCTTTGAAATAGTAGGAACAGCCATAGGACAAAAATGGTTCAGTTATGCAGATGATTTAATATTTGCTGCAATAGATGCAGGTGGTGGCTTTAAGAGTGCAGAAGAGATAGGCTTGGAATTAGCCAAAACAGCAGCTGCATCTGCTGTAAGTGCTGGAATGGGAGCTGCAAGTAATGCTCTAGGTGATTTGGCAGGGGAAGCATTGCAAGGAGCCGGTAAATTTGCCAACTTTGCAGCTCAGGCAGGAATAAGCATGACTACAAACTATGCAACAACTGTAACAGATAGTGCGATAAATTCATTTTACATAGGTGGTGACGGACTTGCATTTAATACTGATGGGTTTACAAAATCATTATTCAGTGCAGACACATTTGGCAGTGCAATCGGTGCTGGAGTTACAGGTGGTATTGGAGCCATAACCTTGAGAGACGGAAACAACATATCATTGAATAACAAAGTCTTTAACGAAGATGGAATAAAAGCCTTGAACGGAATACCCGGAGGATTGGTACAAAACGGAGCAACACTAGCTCTGGGTGGAAATGCCACATTTAACCTAGCGAGTGCATATGGGGTTGGAATGTTAGAGTTGTCATTTGGGAAAAACGGCATAAAAGGTAAATTCGGCATGGGGGGCACAAACATAAGCGTACAAAACCTAAGAAACGCAATAGCAGGCTACAAAGAAGCAAGCAAAGTTACGGAATGGAAATACGGCAGCACAGAAACTAGCAGTACACTTAACAGCATAAATATGCTCGGGTACACAACCTCACGAATGAACAACCAAGTTGCCAAAGACATCTGGAACGAAAAACTAGCTGTAGAATACGGCAACACAGGAAACGACCTTGGAAACTACACCGTAGGCCAAAATAAAATTGTATTAAGTGAAAACCTCTTAGGTGGCGGTAGAGAAGCCAGTGCCAAACTTGCCTCAGTAGTGAGCCACGAAGGCACACACTACAAAGGAACCCGCATAGAAGCCATAGCCCGCTTGGCTGGAGCTGAAACATACTTACAACTCAACCAAAAGTTTACGCTTCAGGCTGACACATCTTTTAGCATTGAAATGCTTTCTGGAATCATGAATGCAGATAACTGGAAAGAAAACACAGGGGAAGTAGACCATTGGAAAGTACAACCTTATAGAGATGAATTTGGTTTTCTACAATTTATTAAGGAAGAAGATGGCCGTGATGATTATTATATAGATACAAAAGATGGTGAATTTAAAATTTTGGAAGCAGATGAAAAATCCGATGAAGACATGATATCAGAAGTTTGGCTACAAAATGGATTGGAAATGCCATACTACCAAAGATATATTCTAGAATTTGAACGCATTATAAATACAATGACAACCCCAACAATAGATGATAAATTAAAACGAAATTTAGGTTTATATGGAATAGTTGCAAGTAATGGACTTTTCAATGGGGACAATTTAAATGAAGATGATTTTAACACCTTTGCAGATAATATGCCTTATTTTGAAGGATTAGGATATTATATTGACATTTCAGATATTAATGATAAACTTCGTGAAAGTTATAAAGGACAAGCAGTAATGAGGAATGCAGATTCAAGATATATAATAAAATCTTCTTCAATAAAAAAATTTAACGGGGCAAATATTTTTGAAATTCTTTCTTTTGGAATTTGTGAAACATTAGGTTATTCTATAAATATAGAAGGCTCTGTGCAGATTGAACCAAATGATTATTTAGTTTCTGTTGATAGACTGGAAAATGAACCAAAAGTGATAGAAGCCCCTGAAGGTAACTATTATAAGAGTCTCCAAAATAAAAAACTAAAGAGACAGCCCGTTATTCCGTATAATGAAGGTATAAGAGATAGAAGTGGAATAGGAGGTGCTTGCGTTGATGTGGTTACATCATTGTTTGATTTTACCATAGGAGCAGCGAGAGCGTATAGACTGGGAGATTATGCGGTAGAAACATGGCAAGATCAATTTGATTCTGGAAATAATTATTTTACAATACAAGCTTACTGTGTAGATTCCTATGACCCTGTAAAAAATACAACAAATTATAGATACAAATATTTATCACAGAATGACAGAAAGTTTAAAGATAAAGTGAAATCAGCCAAAAAAAAATATGAAAAAGGGGTAGATTATGTATATTAAAAAGAGTTTCATATTCATTATTTCAATACTTTTATTATTTTTTACAAGTTGCAATGAAAGACCATCTCCACAAGAAGT
>JADIMY010000116.1 GCA_017694345.1 Candidatus Onthovivens merdipullorum
ACTAAATTAGTATTAAATATAATATTTTATGTAATTGCTATATCTTTAATAGTTATTGGAATATACGCTAAATGTAATGGAAATGTTTTAAATTTTGGAAGTAACGCTTATATTACAATAACTAGTGGAAGTATGAGCTATAAAAATGAAGTTAATACTTATTTAGAAACTAATAATTTAGATAATCAAATAAGAACTTATTCTTTAATTGGTTTAACAAAAGTTAGTGATCCTAGTGAAATTGAAGTTTATGGGATATATGGGTATAAAAATGAAGAAACTAAAGAAATAGTAGTCCATAGAATAATTAGTGAAACAATAATCGATGGAAGTAGATACTTTACTTTTAGAGGTGATGCTAATGACCGTAGTGATTACTACCTAGTAAATGAAAGTGATGTTTTATATGAATATAATGGGTTTAGTAATTATCCTTTAGGATTAATTACTAGTTTTATTAATAGCTATGATGGTATCATAGCTATTGTATACGCTTGTATTGCTTTATTTGTACTTGATATATACGATAAAAAGAAAGATAAAATCTATTTAGAGTATATGAATGAAACTATAAATAGATTAAATCAAAAAGAAATTAATAGTTTAGGTAGTGTTAAAGAGATTAATATATAAAAATAGGTAGCGACACCGCTACCTATTTTTATTTCGTGGCTTCAATTCACCTTTCATCTTTATAGTAATATTTGTTTTTATAAAGCGATTAGAGAAAATTACAATCATTATGAAAAAGAAGTAGTATATTCAAAAGCATTAATAGAATTAATTCTACATTTTGTAAGTATAACCGATTAATTACTAAGCAATGTCGTTCTTATTTATTAAAATTTAATTTCATTTATTTGAAATATTAAATTAAGAAAAAAATCGATTCTATCGAAAGAATTTTTACTATCAATCGATATAAAATTTTCTTTATTAAGGCTTCTATATTTGTTATAATTTTATTGAGGAGATCATTACTATGATCACTTCAAGAAGTTATGTGTCTATTGGCACGAGTTGAAAGGAAGTTAATCAAGTATATTACATAGGAGATATTTTGGAAATTGTTTTAGTTTTTTTTAATCTTTACTATAATTTTAGTTATTATAAAGTAGATTAAAATATAAAATGATAGCTAGATCTAAAAGTAGCAAATTGCTACTTCTAAAAACTTATTTATAATATAACCTTGTTAACGATTTCGTGCTATAGAAGGCACTTTGTTGAAGAAACTAAAAATGATTGACTCAATTAATTTAAAATGGTTGTCTTTTGATAAAAAGGAAATTAGTTTAGTATATAATAAAGTAGGGAGGAATAATTATGACTCTTATTATTCATCTCTTTATCTTTATATTAGTGTTCCTAATTATAAAGGAAATAAAGGATGATGATAATGAACACTATAATAAAAAGTAACCTAGCAAAAGCAGGTTACCAAATTCCTTAAATAAATAATACTAAACTTAAGCCTCTAAGTAAAGAGGCATCCCTATCTACAAAAAGAAGGTAAAGTATTGAATGAGTAGAAAAAAGAAAGTTTATATTAAATTATTAGCACTATTATTTATCTTTATTGGAAGTATTTTTTCTTTAAGCAGTTGTTTTACTATTTTTGATTACTATAATCATTACACTAATGTTAGTATAGATATAGTTGATCCTACTAATGGAAAAATAGAAATCTATACTAATAGTGAAAATACTTCTAATATCGAAAGTGGCGATATGCTTTATATCGAAGCTATACCAAATAATGGGTATAAATGCGATTCTTTATTAATTAATAATAAAGAATGTATTGATAATCCTTATATTGAAGTTAATAGTAAATCTTATACGATTGAAGCTAGTTTTTCTAAGTTTAGTGAAATGAGTAATGACTCTAATTACTATTTAAACGATAATAACGAAATAGATACGACATATTACGATGTTTATGCGAGTATGGGGTATAGTGTTACTCCTAGTATTGGGGATGTAAATATTTTAGTAGTTCCTATTGAATTTAGTGATTATCCTTCTTTTAGTGATAGTGAATTAAATGCAATCGATATTGCATTTAATGGTTATAAAGAATTAAATTACGAAACTAATTATTGGGAAAGTGTTAAGTCGTTTTATTTAAAGTCTAGTTATAATAAACTTAATTTTAATTTTACTATTGTAGATAAAGTAACTTCACCAATAAGTGGAAGAAGTTTTATTAATTTAGAAAGTAAAAGTGATGGTGCTGGAAGTTATGAAATTTTAGATGGCTTAAAAGACAAACTTAAAATTGATGGTGAAAGTATTAATGATTTTACGATTTATGATAGCGATAAAGATGGCTTTATCGATGGAGTATGGTTAATTTATAACGCTAGTGATTACTATGAAGTTTATGAATATCAATATTTTTGGGCTTATACTTATAGTTATGAAAGTATTAGTGATTTAGCTAGTCCTAATTTTGCTAGATACGCTAATGCTAGTCAAATCTTTTTATATGCTGGTAGTGAAATAGGAGAAGACGCTCACACTTTAATTCATGAAACTGGTCATTTATTAGGATTAGATGACTATTATACATATGACGAACTAGAAGCTCCAATTAGTGCAACTGGTGGTTTAGACATGATGGATTTAAATATTGGTGATCATAACGCTTTTTCTAAAACTAGTTTAGGGTGGATTAATCCTCTTGTTATTAATGGTGAAACAAGTATTACCTTAAAACCTTTTGAAAGTAGTGGGGAAGCTTTAATTTTACCAGTATATAGTAATAAGCTTCATAGTGCTTTTAATGAATTTTATATTTTAGAATATTACACACCAACTGATTTATTTTATTTAGATTCAAAGACACATTATCGAGGTAATTATCCTTCTTATTATGATTATAGAGGACTTAGAGTTTTTCATGTCGATGCTAGGACGATGAATCCTTTTGGGGTGCTCTATGATAGCGATGAATTTAATACTTCTAAAGTCGCTACTACTAATGCTGAATTAGTTAATGCAAGAATCGTCGCTAGTTCCAATACTTTATCTCAATCTAATAATAGAAATTTTTTAATCGAAGCGATTACTCCTTTTAATATTAAAACTTATGAAAATGCTTATTTAGGTGATAATATGGGCTATTACTATAAAGATGAGGAATTAATTAAAGGATTATTTACTAGTGGTGATGTTTTCAACGCTACTAATCAATCAAACTTTTTTAACGCAGGTAAAACAAATAGTAGAACTAATTTTGACTACTCTATTCGAGTTGAATATATGGATGAAGAAGGGATTAGATTAACGATTAAACGCTAAACTAATTGAGGTGAAACAATGTACGAAGAATTAAAAAATAGTGATTATGAAGTTTATTTAGCTTTAAATAAAGAATTTACTAGAGAAAGTGAAAATATTGAACTTATAGCTAGTGAAAATTTTGCTAGTAAAAATGTTTTAATGGTTCAAGGAAGTATTTTAACTAATAAATATGCAGAAGGTTATCCATCTAAACGATATTATGGTGGGTGTGAATATATCGATCAAATCGAAAATTTAGCGATTGAAAGATGTAAAAAATTATTCGGTGCTAAGTTTGCTAATGTCCAACCTCATAGTGGAAGTAGTGCTAATATGGCAGCAATTAGATCATTAATCAATTTAGGTGATACAATTTTAGGAATGAGTCTAGATGCTGGAGGACATTTAAGTCATGGCTATAAACTTTCTTTTAGTGGAAAAGATTATAAAAGTTATAGTTATGGGGTTGATGTTAATAGCGGCTTTATCGATTATGAAGAAGTATATAAAATTGCTAAAGAGGTTAAGCCTAAACTTATAATTTGTGGAGCGAGCGCTTATCCTAGAAAAATATCTTTTAAAAAATTTAGTGAGATCGCTAAAAGTGTTGGTGCTTATTTAATGGCAGATATCGCGCATATTGCTGGATTATGTGCTACTGGGTATCACGAAAACCCTTTACCATATTGTGATATTGTTACTTCGACAACTCATAAAACTTTAAGAGGCCCTCGAGGTGGCTTAATTATGACAAACGACGAAGAAATCGCTAAAAAAGTGAATAAAAATGTTTTTCCTGGCATCCAAGGTGGACCTTTAATGCATGTTATTGGAGCTAAAGCGGTAATGTTTAAAGAAGACTTAGAAGATTCTTATAAAGAATATATTCACCAAGTTATTTTAAATACTAAAGCGATGTGCGATGAATTTATAAAATTAGGTTATAAGCTTGTTAGTGGTGGAAGTGATAATCATCTTTTATTAATTGATGTTAAAAGTAGTGTCAATATGAGTGGAAAAGAAGTTGAAAAACTTTTAGAAAAAGTAAATATTACCTTAAATAAAAATACGATCCCAGGAGACACCTTACCTCCTTTAGAAAGTAGTGGAGTGCGTATTGGAAGTCCAGCGATGACTTCTAGAGGTTTTAAAGAAAAAGAATTTATTGAAGTTACTAGATTAATTGATAAAGCGATCAAAAATAAAGATGATGAAATAAAATTAAAAAATATTAAAGAAGAAGTAATTTCTTTAGTTAAAGCGTTTCCAATGTTTAATCGCTAATTATTTTCTGTGACCGCCAATTTGATTATGACGATCTTTAGCGGTGCTATATCTTTTTAAGCTATCTACTCTTAAAATAGCATTTTTTCCATATTTATCTTGAATTTCATCAAGAGCTTCATATATTTTATTATTTTTATCATAATTTTCTAAACTCGTAAAAATAGATAATTGATGATTCTTTTTATTAGTTAAATTAGAAAAAGATATTCCAACTTGTCTAATAAAGGCTTTTTTATTGACATATTTTAAAAATAGATATTCAAGTCCTTTATAGATTTCAAAGTTATTAGAAGTTGGTTCCATCATGTCGATTTGATGAGTAAATCCACCATCGGTTGCAAAACTATAGCGTATATATAAATGGACTTTTTTAGTTTCTAATCCTAAGTGACGCATCCTAAAAGCTAAATCATCAGTCATTTCTTTAATGATTAATAAAGTTTCTTCGATGGTGTAATCTTTCATTAAGACTTGCCCTAAGGAAAGATTTTTATTTACTGGGATATATTTTTCTCTTATATCTGTATCATCTATTCCATTAGCGTGTTCATAAAGTTCTTCACCCATTACTCCAAGTTTAGAAATTAGCATTTCTTTATCGGCATGAGCCAAATCATATATCGAATAAATTCCTAAATCATTTAGTCTTTTAGTATAACCTTTTGATATTCCCCACATTTTATCTAAAGGAGAAATAGCCCATAACTTTTCTTTAAAGTTATCTTTGGTCCATCTAGCTATAAAGCCTTTGGCATTTTTTGCATCGATATCATCACAAACTTTAGCTAAAAACATATTAGGTCCTATTCCACAAGTCATCGTTAGTTTATAAGTATCAAATATTTTCTTTTGAAGATCTTTACATAAAGATAAGCTATCTTTTTTATACAACCTTAGATATGGGGTTAAATAGACGAATAATTCATCAATTGAATAAACATGAATATCATCTTCTCCAAAATAATCTAAAAATAAAGAAACGATATCAGCACTACGCTTAACATATTTTTCCATTTGAGGAATTGCATAAATCATTCCTTTAATATCCGGGAGATCTCTTCTACGACATCTAGAAGGAACTCCTAAACTTTTTAAGTAAGGAGATACACTTAAAACAATCGTTGATTCCCTTCTAGTCGTATCACTTACAACTAAAGGAGTAGTAAAAGGATCTAAGCCTCTTTCAACACATTCAAAAGAAGCGTAATATGCTTTTAAATCAAATACCGCAAACTCTTTTTCCATAGCTAAATTATATAGTCAATTTTCTATTTAAAAAAGACTTGAAAAATATAAAGTCAAGAAAAGTAAGTGCTAAATAATTTAGCGCAAAATTAAGAAAGCTTTAGAAGTAAAAATCTTAAAAAGTAAAAATTAAGGTTTTGGACAGGTTTTAAATTAAAAAGTTTGTAAAAATCAATTATTTTTTTTAAATTTTCTATATATTTC
>JADIMY010000117.1 GCA_017694345.1 Candidatus Onthovivens merdipullorum
TTATAGCACGATTGATATAAAAATTACATAAAATTTTATAATTTTTTATAATAAATATATATCAGTTAAATACCCTACAAAACTTAACTTTTTTATAAAATTCTCCTCTTTTTTAATCGATTTCGTGTCGAGTAATTTTATTATACCATTATTTGACTTGGTGTCAATTATTTATTATAATAATTTTACTTTTTAGAAAGATGGTTTTAATTATGTATCAAAGAGCTAGAAGTAAAGAACAAATAAACGAAAGAAAAGAATCTATTATTAAAGCGATGGACGCTTTATATATGAAAAAAGAGCTCGCTAATATATTTTTAAAAGAAGTTGCTGATTTAGCAGGGCTTAGTAGAACAGCAATTTACTCATATTATTCTCGAAAAGAAGAAATACTATTAGATTCTTTATATAATCATTTTATTAATCTCGATAATACTTTAGAATTAGCGCTTAATGAATTTTTAAACGAAGACACTTTAGTAGATTTAATTACTAAAGCTTTAGAAGAAAATATCATTATTTTAAAAATTATGTCATCTAATTTAGAAGATATTGAAAAAACTACTACTTTAGATGCTTTAGTTTCTTTAAAAACAGAACTTAAGAAATTCCAAGAAATCATTAAACATTTATTAAGTAAAACATTCCCTAATGCAAATAGTAAAGATATCGATTATGTTTTATATTTAATAATTACGATGCTTTATGGATATTATCCAGTTACTAATCCTATTGAAATTCAAAGGAAAGCCATGGAATTAACTAAAACTACTTTAAATACCAATTTAACTGATCTTATCACCACTTCTTTGAAGTTTTTATTTAATAATTTAAAGTAAAAATACTCTTTTTTAATATAATTTTTCAACAATTAATTAAATTTAAACATTATCAAAAGTCGCCCAATATTCGTTTTTTTTGATCCAATTCTTTTTATAAAGCCAATTTCTTTAAGCTTTCTTATAATATTATCAATAGATGTTTTTCTTAAATTACACTCTTTAGATAATTGTTGCTTTCTAACATTTGGATTGTTTCTTATTTCAGCTAAAACTTTGATTTGTGATGAATTTAAAAATTTATCACCCACTTTGTTAATTCTAGTAAAAGTTATAGTGACTTTAATGTTCTGTTCAGTTATTGAAATACAATCTTTTGAAGAAGCTGAAAAATTGTTATGTCACTTCTTCCAAATATTAGATTTTTAGTTATTTTAGATAACGATTTTTGTGATATTGTAAATAAGACATAAATAACTTTACAAAAAATATAAGTAAGTCTACTTATTATGCTAAATATAAAAAAGATGCTTCAGTAAGTAACTATTTTAACTATACTGTAACTGATAAATCTAAAAATTCAATTTCATGTTATATAAAGAAATAAGTAAATATAATATGATTTAATATCAACATCATTTATTAAAAGAAAACATTATTTTTTTGTTAACTTATCTTATTTGATTAATAAAAAAATCCGACATAATCGGACTCGTTAGCGTTTTTGGCGGAGTAAGTGAGACTCGAACTCACGCACGGCTTGCGCCGTCTACTTCCTTAGCAGGGAAGCCCCTTCACCAACTTGGGTATTACTCCACTATCAAGGTGCCTTAAAATAATATCATAAACTAAAGAAGTTTACAAAATAATTTATAAATTTTTATACATAATTATTTTAATAGTTTTACAAACATCACGACATTTATCAGTTAGGTATTCAAAATAACCATAGATCTTTTCAAAACTTGTAGTCTTACGATAGTCGGTTTCGTTAACATATAATCTATGAACATACTCTTCATAAAGCCTATCTACTTCTTCTTCAGTTTCTATAACTTTATTAATAAGAGGATCCATTATCTTTTTATTATCAATATTGATAAAATTAACTAAAACATCTTTTAAATAATTAATAGCATCGATTGATTTATCTAAAAATAAATTAGTATTAATAGGTAATTCTTTATAATTTCTTAAGTATAGTTTATAGCTTATTTCGTCGATTGCATCGATTAAATCGTCGATATTATCATAAAGCATAAAAATATCTTCTCGATCAATAGGAGTAAAAAATTCTTTAGCTAATCTTTCTTCATATTCATGTTTAGCAATATCTGCATTATGTTCAATTGTATGCACTTTATTTTTAAGTTCTAATAAATTAGTATCTTTAAAATTAATTAAACCTTCTTTTAATGCATTAATTGAATTAACTGCAAATTCAATTTGTTTAACGAAAGAATCATAGAAAAAATTTGATCTCTTTTTCATTTATTTAGCCTCCTAAACCGGGAATATTTAAAAATATTAAAGTAAATATATATCCAATTAAGATAGTTCCTGGAAAGCAACATACCCAAGTTATTACCATCTCAATAAAAGCGTTCCACTTTACTCTTCTAATTCCTTTACTTGCTCCAACTCCTAAAATAGAACTAGTTGCAACTTGACTTGTTGAAATTGGTAAACCTAAAAAAGATGCTAATAAAATTCCAATACCACTAGTTAAATCACTAGCAAAACCTTGATAAGTTTCCATTTTAGATAAACCTTGACCGATTTTTTTAATAATTTTAAATCCACCAATAGAGGTTCCTAATCCAATAAATAAAGCAACTACTACCGCAACCCACCATAAAGAACTTGTTAAATCATTAGTAATAGGAATTTGAGTATCAAATTCTAAATTATGAGCTTCTGCTGCAAAATTTATCGCCATAACAAATATTCCTACAAATTTCAGCCCATCTTGAGCCCCATGAGCAAAAGCTAAACATCCACCACTAAAAACTTGAGCGTATTTAAAAGGCTTTTTAGTTATCCTTCGGTCAACTTTTTTAAAAATAAGAACTATTAATTTAGTGAGAAGTAGCCCTCCAAAAAATCCAAAAATAATTGATCCAACTAATCCGTATAAAGTTAATGCCCAGCTACTAAGTGGGCCAAATGGTATAGTTACATTTAACTTTAGAGTCATCGCAGCTAGTCCTGCTCCGGTAAGCCCACCAATTAAACTATGAGACTCACTACTTGGTATACCAAAATACCAAGTAAATACACCCCAAACACAAACTCCTAACATCCCTGCACTTAGAGCAATTAAAGAATCAGTTGGTGAAGCTTTAGAAAAATCAACCATATCTTGAATAGTTCCTGCAACTGCATCTATAAAGAAAAAGGCAACCATTACTCCGATTAAATTAGCAATGGCTGCCATGATCAATGCATATTTTGGTTTAATACTTTTAGTTGAGATACAAGTTGCAATAGCATTAGGTGCATCAGTCCATCCATTAACAAAAACAACACCTAAAACTAAGATTAAACAAAGAATAAGAATTGGGTATTCACCAAGTAAAGTAAATAAGTCTCCAAAATTCATAAACTTATATTAACTAATACCCGGATTAAAATCTATCAAATTTTTTACAAAATCAATAAATTTGTAACGATTTATCTATATAAATTAGCTAAAGACAATTTATTACTTCTAGTAAATAAATAGGAATATTTATTAAATTATCTTTTTTAAAATAAGGCTTATTAGAAATTATTATCTTTTCTTTAATTAATTTAGAATTATTAACTTGTAATTTATCTAAAGAAGTATGGAAACGAATTGAATTAGACTTTACTTCAATTGGAATAACTTTTTTATTTTTATATATTAAAAAGTCTATTTCGTAAGTATGATGAGCTTCATCATAATATGTATAATAATAAAGTTCATTATTTAAATAAGTAAGCTCTTGTGCAACCATGTTTTCAAATATATTTCCTTCATTTATCGATAATTTATTACTAATTAATGATTTATAAAGCATTTCTTTTTCTTCTTTTTTAGCATTATATAAAATTTGAGTGATGAATAGCCCTGTATCGCTAAAATATAATTTAAATTTATTATCTTTTATATAAGCATAAGGTGTTAAATTAATTTCACTTACTAAATAACAAGGTAAAACTACTTTAGAATCAATTAAAGCATCAAATGAATTAAGATTCTTTTTATTTAATGAATTATTTTTGTTATAGATTTTAATGTTATTGTAATCTTTAAAATGATTAGACAAAGAAGAGGGTATACTTTTATAAATTAAACTAGCTCTTAAGTTAAGATCATCATCTAATTTATGTAAATCATTTTTATATAGTTCTAAGATTAGTTCTTTTTCTTTATCACATTCAAAAAAAGATTTAGTTTCGTTATAAGTATCTATTACTTTAGGCATTCCACCTAAAACCATATATGTTTTAAATTTTCTAATCATTTCTTGATGAATTGTGTCACTGATTTCTTTATTTTCTTTTAGATATTTTTTTAATAAATCAAAAGTAAATGAATCACCGGTAGCATTTAAGAATTCCTCAAAAGATAATGGATACATTGGAATCTTTTTTTCTTCACTTGGGAGTAAAATATCCTTCACATTCTTGTTTATTGAAATTAATGATCCGGTTTCAATATAATCATATCGACCATCTTTAACTAATTGTTTTAAAGTTTCTCTTGCTTCAGGAAATAGTTGAATTTCATCAAAAATAATTAAAGACTCTCGTTCATATAATTTAGTAGAACCATAATATAAAGATAAAGTGTCGAAGAAAGCATTTAAATTTGGTAATTCTTTAAAAGGCAGTCTGGCTTTTTCTTTATCGTTTTGGAAATCTATGAAAATATATGACTTATATTCATTTTTTGCAAATTCCTCAACAATTGTAGACTTACCTACTCGCCTAGCACCTTCAATAAGTAAAGCATATTTGCCATTATCTTTTTTGAATTCTAATAAATCGTTGTATATCTTTCTTTTAAATATTTTATTCATATATGTATTTTAAACTAGAGGTGGCATTTTCGCAAGTTAATTTTTGTCAAATAGGTGGCATTTTCGCAGGTTAATTAGGCATTTTGCTAAAATATGAGGTATTTTCGCAAGTTAATTTTAGTCAAATAGGTGGCATTTTCGCAAGTTAATTACAAAATTATTAAAATTTGTAAAAATTTCTAATAAAAACATTAATTCGAATTAACTTAAATTAGCAAACAAAAAACCTAGATATCTATAAAAATACCTAGGTTTTGCATGGTTTTCAAACTATTTATCTAGTTTTTGAACTACTAATTTTTGATTTGTATAATCTACTTTATAAGGAGTATTAACTTTTAGATCTTCATTAATAATCATTTTAGCTAAGACAGTTTCAATGTTATGTTGAATGAATCTTTTTAAAGGTCTAGCTCCAAAATCACTTGAATATGCATTAGTTAAAACATACTCTGATACATTTTTACTGAATACCACCTGGTAATACTCTAAAGCAAGTCTCTTTGATAAATCATTAAGCATCTTATCGCAGATCTTAAATTGAACTTCTTTAGATAGACTGTTAAAGTAAACTATTTCATCAATTCTATTTAAGAATTCTGGTTTAAATCTAGTTCTAAGTAAAGCTTCAACATTTTCCTTATGACCTTCAAGGATTTCTTCACTACCAATATTACTAGTCATAATGATAATAGTATTTTTAAAATCAACTACTCGACCTTGTGAATCAGTTAATCGACCATCATCCATAATCTGAAGTAAGACATTATAAACTTCAGGATTAGCTTTTTCGATTTCATCAAAAAGTACTATTGAATAAGGATTATGTCTAACTGGTTCAGTAAGTTGTCCCCCTTCTTCATATCCAACATATCCTGGTGGGGCTCCTAAAAGTCTAGAGACACTATATTTCTCCATATATTCACTCATATCTATACGAATAATATGAGTATCACTATCAAATAAAGCTTCAGCAAGAGCTTTAGCAACTTCAGTTTTACCTACACCAGTAGGACCAAGGAATAAGAAACTACCAATAGGACGATTTTGATCTTTAATACCTGCTCTTTGTCTTAAAATAGCATCACTAACTAAATTAATAGCATCATCTTGACCAATAACTCTCTTTTTAAGAGTTTCAGCTAGATTAAGTACTCTTTCTTTATCACCTTTAGTTATTCTACTAACAGGAATATTCGTCATTTTTGAAACAATTTCAGCGATATTATCTTCAGTAATTTCATCACTCAATAAGTGTTTACCATTTTTCTCATCTTTTTCAATACTATCAATTTCATTTTGAACTTGTGGAATTTCTCGATATTGAATTTCACTAGCTTTTTTAAAATCTCCAGCGTTGTAAGATTGATTGAGATCAAATTGAAGTTTTTCTAATTTGTTCTTCAAATCCTTAAGATGAGATATCTCTTCTTTTTCTTTCTTCCATTGTTCTGTAAGTTTAGTTGATTCATCTTTTAAAGAATTAAGTTCATCGATAAGTTTAGATAATCTAAGTTTTGATTGTTCATCTTTTTCTTGTTCTAGAGCAAGTTTTTCAATTTCAAGTTGTCTAATCTTACGACTTACTTCATCTAATTCTTGTGGCATAGATTCAATTTCAACTCTAGTTTCAGCACAAGCTTCATCGATTAAATCGATTGCTTTATCAGGTAAAAATCTGTTAGTTATATATCTAACACTATAATTAACCGCTGCAACTAAAGCATTATCTGTAATTTTTACACCATGATGAGATTCAAATCTAGGTTTTAAGCCTCTTAAAATTGATAAAGTATCTTCTTTAGAAGGTTCATTAACCATAATAGGTTGGAATCTTCTTTCTAATGCTCTATCTTTTTCAATATATTGTTGGTATTCATTTAAAGTAGTTGCACCAATACAATCGATATCTCCTCTAGCTAACATTGGTTTAAGCATGTTAGAAGCATCCATTGCACCTTGACTTCGACCTGCCCCAACAATTAAGTGAATTTCATCGATAAACATAATAATCTTATGATCACTTTCTTTAATTTTATTTAAGACTGCTTTAAGTCGTTCCTCAAATTCACCTTGATATTTAGCTCCAGCAATAAGAGCTCCCATATCTAGTTCAAATATTTCTTTATCTTTTAAAGTTTGAGGGACATCATTATTAACAATTCTTTGAGCAAGTCCTTCAATAATTGCTGTTTTACCAACACCAGGTTCACCTAGTAAAATGACATTATTTTTAGTTTTTCTTGCTAAAACAGTGATAATTTTTCTAATTTCTTCATCACGACCAATTACAGGATCAACTTTGTTATTTCTAACTTCATCTGTAATTAAACGACCAAATTTCTTTAAGATATCTTGGTCTTGACTATAATCTTCATATCCATTATTCATATCGATTATCACCTCCTAACTGCTAATTATTATAGTAAAATTTTAGCACTTGTCAATAGAGAGTGCTAAAAAATTTTCATATCTATAAATTTTATATTGATATATAATAATTTTGTTGAAAGGAGAAAACTATGATATACAAATCATTTAACGGGTTACCTAGACTTGTTCAATTTATTTTACTTTTAGTACCGGTAGTTAACTGGGTAGTTGAAATTTTAGTAAGATGGTCAAATTGGGCGCATCGTCGTGGTATTTTAAGATTATTACTAGCTTTATTAGTAACGATTTTTGGTATAGTTTGGGGCTGGATCGATTGTATCTGGGTCTTATTATTTAAACATTTAATTTTAGCTAAATAATTAGAGGCATTTTATGGCAACAAAAACAAATTCTATTAGTAAAACTAAAGCTTATAGAATTATTGAAGCAATTATTTTAATTGTGCTAGGAATTTTACTAGCTGTATCAATTGTTAATTCTAATATTTTAAATATTGTTCTAGCTATTGCTATTCTTATCATTGGTGTATTTTACTTCGTTAAAGGAGTAACTTCTTCTACTAATGTAAGTTTCTTACTTCCTGATGGGATTATTGGTGGAATACTTGTAGCTTGTGCAATTGCAATGTTTGCTAGTTACTTAAGTGTTCAACAAACTCTTGAACAAGTAATAGTTATCGGTGTTTTAGCAATTGGTATTATTTTAATTGTTGATGCTATCGTAAGATTTGTTAGAAAAAATACAACTGCAGGTATTACTGAAATTATTGTGGGATTAGTTTTAGTTGTATTAGGCTTACTATTTATCTTCTTACCAGAAGTTTTAGATTACTTATGGGTAATCTTTGGTATTTTACTAGCTGTATATGGTATTTATTTATTAGTTGATACTTTAAGAAGATTAAAATAATTAATATAAAATTTAATTAAAAACTATAAAAAAGAGTACCAAAATTTGGTTCTCTTTTTTTAGTTTAAAAAATATTTTTATACAAATTAATTTATAGTAAATCGATTTAATGAAAAAGTATTAAATACTATTTACCCACAATGAAAGTGAAGGAAGGTATGGTTTTTTACTATACTACGAAGACTAATCATTTAAACAACTTGCAGGAACAATATGTACTCCACTTGGTAAAGTTAAGGCTGTATCTAAATTTCCAACTATAATAATCATAGCACTAGGAAGCCTATATTTTACTTCGTGACTTTCATTATATTTTTCAATTAAGCGGATACACTATCAATATCCTTACCTGACTTATTAGTTACATTGGCCTCGACTTTAAAGTAACATCTAGTTAATAAGTCCTAGATAATTAATTTATAATAGCAAATAGATTTAATATTTGTAAAATAAATTTTTAAAATGAGTAAATTAGTCTAAAAACCTTCTAAAACTCAACTATTTTTAATGTTTTTATTTATTAGTTGGTTTAAAATCTTTATCTTCTAACTTTATTTTTTTATCTTTATTAGTTTTGTCTAAATATTCTAAATAATCTAAATATACTTCATCGTTTTTACTATCAATAACATAGGTATTAAATATATAATCCACTAAATCTTGATTTCTTTTTGAAATAAACATCATTCCTATTGAAACTAGTAATGGTAACATAAAACTAAAAAAATCTAAGATATACATAATAAACAAAATGAATAAATAGCGATATAGATATTTAGATTTTGATAAATTTAAAGCATTTACACTAATTAAAGATATCGAAAATATTTTTCGACCAATCGTTTGTCGACCTCTTTTAAAGATCACTAAAGGAAATAATAAATAGAAGAAAGAAACCATTAAGATTAGCCAGATTAAAAAGTTTAAGATAGAGGTAATAAAGATTACTCTAGTGGAATGTAAATATATATCGTTAGTATATAAATATCTTAAAGCATGATCATTTATTTCTTCTAAATAAAAGTTATATAAACCTTCGTTATTTCCTACTTTCTCTTTAACTATTCCTTCGCTATCCGTTTCAAATAACGAAACATTATTATAGCGATAGTTAAGTTTTCTATCATCATACTCTTCTTTAATTTCGTTTGGATCGCTAAAATAATAAGTATTACTATAAAACTCATCGATATGTTCACTTAAATAGTTTTTCTTTTCGTTATAATCTTTAAATTCTTCATCGTTAGTTACTAGTTCTGTAATAACGATATGATCTTCATTAAATAATGAAGAGCGATCCATTAACTCATAGCGCTCATTAATTACTTCATTATAAGCATTAATATACGGTAAAACCATATTAGTTAAACTAAAGAAAATAAAAGTCATTAAAAAGATTAAAAATTGATCAGTTAAAAAAGCAAAAACCCTTTTTGATAACTTCGCCTTTGTATACTCTAAATTAGTCTCTTCCATCACTACTTTCCTTAATATTTTCAAATTCTTCACTATTTTTAATAACGAGATTACTACTAAATAAACTTAAGACTTGATGATTTTTACTAAATATTAAATAGATATAAGATAATATTAATGATAGTAAAGAAAAGATTACTACTTGAATTAAACTAAAATGAGAATTAAATAAAGGAAAAACACTTATCGGTAATAAGTTAACAAAAAATAAAGTAAATAATATCGAGTTAAAATAAAGAATAAATAATAAAATATCTTTAATCACGATATTAAATAAACTAGGTTCTAATTCATCACTTCGACATATTCCTAGTTTCAATACTTTTAAACCAATCGTACGATTATCTTTAATACCTAAAGGTATAATGATTATAAAGACTATAAAAGTAATTAAATAGGTTATAAGTAAAGCAATGATATAAGTTAAGACATAATAGTTATAGTAATAATTAAATGAATCATTAGTTTCTAAATATGGAGTAAAGTTAGTTTCTACTTCATTAATAAATATTTGAATAGCATTTTTATATGAAGTAGCTAAATTATTATAGATAGAAACTAATGACTCATTATCTTCGTTATATATTAAATAAGATATTAAATAACTTTGATAATCTTCACTTAAGATATTAAATCTAGTTAAACTAGATTTAAAATCGTTATCGATATTTATGTTATTAAATTCTTCTATACTAATAAAATAATCATTAAATAATTCATTATCAAAATCTAAAGCTTCTAAATATAGATAGTCTTCTTTGTTATTACTATAATCGATATCACTATAAACATAATTATTTAATGATTCGTTATTACTTTTAAAAGTATAAAAGTAATAACTTAAATTATCGTTAGGATAATTATTGTTATCGGTATTTAAAAAAGTATCTTTAATATCGATTTGTTCTTCTTCTTGATTAATAGAAGGTAAATCCATTCCTCTAACATATAAACTCGTTTTAAGTAAAGTCGTAACATATTTTCTAGCATCGGTATCTATACTAATAAAACTATTATGTTCTTCATCAAAAGTTTGAAGTCTAGTTTCACTAACGATTTGATATAGTTTTAAAGTAGTATCGTTTAAGTTATTTATATTTTCTTTAAAACTAGGTAAAACCGAAATTACTGGATTAGTAACTATAATAAATAGCATAAAAGACACAATAACTATTAAAAAATAATCTAGTAAACTACTTAAGAATACTTTAGATCTTTTAGCTAAAACATTGTTTTTATACTTACTAACTAATAATTCATTCATAAATGGTATTATATTATAAATTAGGGTTAATTAAAATTAATAAAATTATCTAAAATAACTTAGTTTTAAAAGGATTTTATTGTTTATTCATTAATATTTAGATCTTTTTTAATCTCAATATTTTCTTCTTCGATTAAATGATGATTATCTTTATTTACTTTAACTGCAAAAATATAAACAATCCCACCGACAAAAACTAAACAAGCTAATGGAATAATTCCTAAATTAGCATTACCTGTATGTTGTTGAATAATTCCAAAAAGTAAAGTTCCTAAGAAACTTGCGCCTTTACCAAAAGCATCAAATAAGGAGAATAACTCTCCTGATTTATTTTTAGGAATGATTGAGGTGAAATAACTTCTAGATAAGGACTGAATTCCTCCTTGAAATAAACCAACAAAAATTGCTAAAATCCAAAACATCCAAGTTGAGTTAATAAAAACTGCAAATGTCGTTATAAATAAATAACCAATTATACAAATAAAGATTGTTTTATCAGTTCCAATCTTTTTAGCAACATAGCTAACTCCAATTGCACTAGGAAAAGCTATAACTTGAACTACTACTAAAGCAATTAAAGCTTGAACTTGATCTACTCCTAAAACTTCAGTAACTTTAATTGCTAAATCAATAATTGAATAAACTCCATCGATATAAAAGAAAAAAGCAATCAAAAATAATATGATTCCAAGGTGTTTTTTAGCGTATTTAAATACTTCAAAAATTCTAATATAACTATTTTTGATCGTTTTAGTAAAAGAAATCTTTTTTCCATCAATTTCCCTACGAATAAAATATTTTTGATCATAAACTTTATATAAAGGAATTGTAAAAGCTACCCACCATAAAGCGTTAATAATAAAACAAATTAAATATCCCCAAGGACAAGATAAACTCGCATCCATCCCAGATTCCATGTTTCCATAATTTTGAAACCCAAAAGCAACTATAACAATCCCAACTAAAAATGGAATTAAACTTCCAATATAACCAAAGCCATAACCAAATGAACTAATTTTATCGCTACGCTCTTCAGTAGTTACATCAACTAGCATTGAATCATAAATCATTAATGCTCCATTATATGCAACCTTACAAATTATAAAAATAATAAGCCACAAAACATAATTCATTGGAATTCCTAAAATAATACATAAAAGTGCACTTATTAAAGTCATTCCTAAATACATTGGTTTTTTAAAGAATTGATAGTCACTAAGTGAACCAACTAAAGGACCAATAAATACAGCTACTAGTGTTACGATACTACTAGCATATGACCATAAGGAATTAGATAAAGAATCACTAATATTTGCATCTTTTGTTAATATTCCAAAAAATAGAGCAAATAAGGAAACACTAACCATCGTAAAAGCACTATTACCGACATCATATAAGATCCAATATAATTCTTTTTTTGTTAGTTTTGATTTCTTTTTAAAAACACTTTCCATACTTGATTATTTTAATTGATACTAAATTTTATTTACTACTTTTTAGATATTAATTTACAAAATATTTACATATTTTTTCAAAAAACCTTTTAGATCCAAGATATTTTATTAGAATTAGAATCATTTAATTCTTGAGCTTTTTCTTCATTATCACGCCATATACTTAAAACAGCTAAATATCCAAAAATGTTTAAACCAATAAATCCTTCCTTTTTATGAAGTAAAAATTCTGATTTAAAAAATATTTTAGTTGCTTCATTAAATTCCTCTTCTGAAAGATCTTTTAAAGAACCAAAATAAGGTACTTCTTTATATTTTTTATTTCTAGAGTAACCTATTATAAAGTCAAATAACTTATCAACATAAATAAAATCAGTTTTAGTTACATCTTCTAAATAAGCGATTGATTGAAAGATATTTACAACATTTTTATTATAAATCGATTCTAAAGAACCATCTTCTTTAAATTTATAAAAAATATCTGGGTCAAAAATAGATGATCCAATACCTTTTTCGGTGCCGTAGATAAAAAAGAAAGTATCAAAAGCAGAAGGTAAAGTTAAATCATCAAATTGTGATTTGATCATCTCTTCAAACATATGAAAATCAGTTGGAATTGCTAAATTTTCCGTTAAAAATAATTCGATAGCTAAGTTCTTCTTTTTAAGTGTATCGAGTATTTTTAAATAGTCTTCATCAGTACTAGCTTCTAAATAAGGAACCATAAAATATGTTATAAGTGATTTTTTTCCATATTTTTTAGATAATTTAAGTAAACTATCTTTATCTTTTTCGTCGATATAAATTAATCCTAATAAAATAGAAAAGAATGTAACTTGTTTATTAAAGTATTTTTCAGCTTTTAAAACATATTTTTTAGTAACTCGATAAGCACCTAGTTCTAATGAAGTTCTAATAATACTAATAAAGACATCTACATAAATAAAAGCAAATCGATTAGATAAAAGTGTTGTTAAAGTTGATGGCTTAATCGTTTTAGTGTGCATTTCTTCTTTAATAGCTAATTCAATGTCTTCAAGTATTTCAATATATTTTCTTAAATAATCTTCATAATCTTCATCACTAAGATCTTCACTTAAAGTTTCATTGTTATATAGATGTAATCTACTATAAAAATCATATGGATAATTAGTTAAAATTTTATTTAACACAATAACTTTTTCATCATTAGTTTTAGCTAATGAATAACTATTCCATAAAGAAATTAATTCATCTAACTCTTCTTTTTTTAATTTATTTAATTCTTCTTTAGTTAAATCTTTATAACGATCTTTATTTAATATTTCATCAGTTCTAATACTTTGATGAGCTTTATAAATATTAAATTTATCTTGTTTTTTCATATCTTATAATTTTACTTATTTTTAGATAAAAAGAAAAGACCACCGAAATGGTCTTTTCTAATTAGATATTATTTAATTACTCTTAGAATTTCCAAGGAGTATCGTAATAGCAGCACTTTAATAGTTCTTCCATTGTCTTATCATCGATAGGATTTGGATTAGAACCAGTACATGCATCACCAACTGCGTTATGAGCAATTGTAGGGAGTTTTTCTAAGAATTCATCTTCTTTAACTCCAAATTCTTTTAATCCATGTGGGATACCTAAAGTGACATTCATTCTTCTAATGAAGTCAACTAAGGATTGAGTTAATTCATGAGCATCAGCACCTTCAAGTCCTAAATACATAGCGATTTGAGCATAACGTGCTAAAGCTCTTGGGTTGTTTGCATTATATTCAATGACATGTGGTAAATACATTGCATTAGCACATCCATGTGGGACGTGACCTGTTGAGAATACAGCACCAGTTTTATGAGCCATTGAGTGAACAATACCAAGTAAAGCATTTGAGAATGCCATACCAGCTAAGCATTGTGCATAGTGCATTTCTTCTCTAGCTTTTCCATTTGGATTAACATAGCTTTCTTCAAGATAATTAGCAACCATTTTAATAGCTCTAATTGCTAATGGATCAGTGAAATCAGTAGCTAAAGTCGAAACATAAGCTTCAATTGCATGAGTTAAAGCATCCATACCAGTATAAGCAACTTGTTTTGCAGGTAAACTTCTAACGATATCTGGATCAACAATAGCGACATCTGGTGTAATTTCAAAGTCAGCTAAAGGATATTTAATTCCTTTATGATAATCAGTAATAACTGAGAAAGCAGTAACTTCAGTTGCGGTACCACTAGTTGATGGAATAGCGACGAAGTGAGCTTTATTTCTTAAATGTGGGAAGTTAAATGGAGTAGTTAATGCTTCAAAAGTAACTTCTGGGTGTTCATAGAATGCCCACATAGCTTTAGCAGCATCAATTGGGGATCCACCACCTATAGCAACGATCCAATCAGGTCCAAATTTTCTCATTGCTTCAGCACCTTTCATAACTGTTTCAACACTTGGATCTGGTTCAACACCATCAAAAACTTCAACTTTCATACCAGCTTCTTCAAGATATTTAACTGTTTTATCTAAGAATCCGCTAGCTTTCATTGAATGACCACCAGTAACAACGATGGCTTTTTCACCTTTTAAATTCTTGAGTTCTGCTAAGCTTCCACAGCCATAGTAGACATCTCTTGGTAAAGTAAATCTTGACATAATTTCCTCCGTAGGCTTTTGCCTCTAATATTATATAAAATTAAAGAAAAATTGTGAATATTGAATTCAATAAATTTTTACTGAATTAGTTGATTTATTTATAGAGTTTTTCGTTATATAAATCTAATAAAGTAATGGAATTAACTCCTTCGCAATCTTCAATTCCTAATTTAGATATAAAAGGTATTTTATTAATCGATAGTGCTACCTTTTTTATTTGATTTATTTCTTCATAGACTTCTACTTTAGATATAACATGATTTTTAAATTTACATTCATAAAAATCATAAGTTAAACCATTATAAGTTACTAAATCAAATTCGCAGTTTTGTTTATTTTCTTTATCGTTATAAAAATATTTACCAATATTTATAAAATTATCTTTTATTAAATTATTTCTAAATAAAAATTAAAGATATTCTTTACCAATTCCTTATTTTTGTTCGCTTTATTGACTCTTTAAGAAACACAGTTTTACCAATTCTACGAACTGCTTGAATTTCAATAAGCTCAAAATTATCTGTTTCGTAAAAGTTATTTAATCTTTTAAGTTCGTTTTTTCTTCCAATGAACATAAATGCCTCCTTTTGTATTATTAATAAAAAAATTATTAGTAATCTTTTTTATAGTAATATTTTTAGCAATATGACATAACAAATTTTCTAATTAATCAAGACTATTATAAAAATTAAATAATCACAAAAATACTTGATTTTTAAAGGGTTTTATAGTTAATTAAGACTTTTTAGAGATTAAATAAATCGTTTAGAATCATTATAAAGAATAGAATTTTAATTAACTATATCAAAAATTGGTACTATCATTGTTCCAACTCCAGTAATAAGTGCAATCAATCCTAAAATAATATTTCCTAAAAATAAATCATTAAATCTACTTATAGGCACAAGTAAACCATTTAGAATTGATATTTCACAAAAAATAAATATAGCAATTTTGTTAATTTTTTCTCCATCTTTTATATTCTCTATATAGAATGAACAAAAATAAATAGTAAGTTATCTATCCTAAAGTTACATCTAACATCATCATTAAAGCAAAACCAATCATTAAACCCCAAGTTCCTAAATGAGGATGCTCCGATAAATGTGTTTCTGGAATCAAATCTTCTACTACTACAAAAATCATTGCTCCAGCAGCAAAAGCTAAAAACCAAGGTTGAGCAATAGATATACTTGAAGCTAAAAAATAACCAACAATAGCAAAAATAGGTTCTACAACTCCACTTAATGTCCCATACATAAATGATTTAAATTTACTTTGAGTTTCTCTAACTAAAGGTAAAGAAACAGCGGCACCTTCAGGAAAATTTTGAATAGCAATTCCTAAAGCTAATGTCAAAGCCGATATAAAACTAGCGTGATCACCAGCAATAGATGCCGCTCCAAAAGCAAATCCAACCGATAAACCTTCAGGAATGTTATGAATTGTAACAGCTAAAAACATTTTTAACGGCTTCTTTAGATGGTTTTTTAGACCTTCTTCTTCATTAGTTGCCTTATGAAAATGAGGAACAATTTTATCAATAATTACTAAAAATAAACCACCAAGAATAAAACCTATAACAGCAGGGATAAATCCATAACTTCCATAAGTATTTGTACCTTCTTCAATTGAAGGAACTAGTAACGACCAAATCGAAGCTGCAATCATAATTCCAGCTGCAAAACCTAAAAATAAAGTATTTATTTTTCCACTAACTTCTTTCTTAAAGAAAAATACTAGCGCTGAACCTAAAGTGGTAGAAATAAAAATAATACTAAAACCTAAAATAGTTAATCCTAAATTCGACATTAACTTAAACTCCAATCTATAGAATTATTAATTAATAATTCTTTCTCAATATTAATTGATTTATGAAATTTTTCAATTTAAATGATAAATATTTTGTTAGAATAAACATATAAAATAAAGATAAAAGGTTTATCAAAACTAATTTCTTAAGGTAATTCATTGATATTAATATTCTCTTTTTTTATTTATTTATAAAATTTGCCAAAAGAACAAGTAAATAAAATTTAATTCCGATTATATTGAAATGTTGAAACTGTTATTAATGTAAAAAAATTAGATTCTGATGTTATAGCCAATTGCTTTAAAAAGTAGAAATAAAAAATACGAATTTTTTAAATTGTACATTCATACAAAAACCTCTCAAATCTAAAGTATTTTTTCTATTTTTAAAGTAAACTTCTAATATCCATTTTTATTTGAACCACTTCTATAATGTCGAATTTTTTCGAAAAAAGTTGGAATTTTATTCGCCTTTGAAATCACAAAAATAACAACTCTTTTATTATTAATTTTTATTTCATAAAACTGGAATGCAATTGAAGGATTTAATTTTGAAGTAAAGTAATTTTTTAATGGGACAGATTTATAAGAAACATTGTAATCAAAAGTTGTACTAACTATATCGTGTGTATTGTCATTAATTCCCCAAACAAAATACTCCACTTTTTGCCAAAGACTGCTGCAACATTGGAAATAGCAGAAATATAAGTAGCAAGCAGTTGTAGATTTTACCAATTTTCTTTAAAAAACCACTCATCTTCGTTTTTTCTTTAGTTATGTCTTTAATAATTTTTTGAAGTTCTTCTTCTATTTTTAAAAATTCATTAGAGCATAGTGGTAGATAAAGTGGTATATAAAGTGGTATATAAAGTGGTATATAAAGTGGTAGATAAAGTGGTAGATAAATTAATTTTGGTTTTCAAAATCAGTAATAGTTTTAACCCTAGCAAGATGCCTACCACCTTCAAATTTAGAATTTAAAAATATCAAAATTCTTTTTTTAACTTCATCTAAAGTTTGAAAATTTGCACCAAAAGTAATTATATTTGCGTCATTATGTTCTCTAAGTAAATGAGAAACTTCATCGTTATAGCCAATTCCTGCTCGTATTCCTTTTACTTTATTTGCAGCAATTGAAACCCCTTCTCCACTATTACATATAATTACACCAAATTCACTTTCTTTACTTGCAACACTTTTAGCAACTTTTAAAGCAAATTCAGCGTAGTTTGCTCTTTCTATTGAAAAGCAGCCTTCATCAATAACTTCAAATCCTTTTGCTTTTAAAAATTTAATTATTTCTTCTTTATATAAAAAGCCACCATGATCGGAACCAATTGCTATCTTAATCATCTTATTTCCTCCATAATTTCTTTTAAAGTAATTTTGCCTTCTCGAAGAACGCTAATTTTATCTCCATCAATTTTAATAACCGTAGAAGGTATATTTTCAATACTTTCTCCTTTAACTACTAAATCTACTTTATCATTAAAATAATTAATAACTTCTAAATGATTTTTTGCTGGAACTAAATTACTTGGGTTAGCGCTAGGAACAAATAAAGGATAATTAACTAAATCAATCATCTTTAAAACAAAAGTATCTTTAGGTATTCTAATTCCAATAAATCCACTATTTAAATCAAGATAAGATGGTATATTTTCTTTTGCTTTTAAAATAATAGTAAGTGGACCTGGTGTAAATTTAGTTATTACTTTAGTAGCTACTTCATTTATATAAACTATATCTTTTACTTGATTAATGTTAGAAATCATTAAAGTAAATGGCTTATTTGGTGTCCTATTTTTAACTTTAACAAGTTTATTATAGTTATCTAAAGAACTAGCTTTAATTCCTAAACCATAAACAGTTTCAGTAGGAAAAGCAACTAGTCCATTATTATTTAAAACATTAACTATTTCACTTAAATCGTTTTTATCTACTACTTTCATTATACCCACCAGCAATTATTAAATATCTAGTACGATCAAAGTCATCTTTATAGAATTTATAGGTTATTTCGTTAGTATTAAAATAATTTTTAATTAAAAATGTAAGTTTTTCTTCTTGGTCATAATTAATTTCAAAAGCCATGACAAACCTTTTATTCATTACTTCCTTATAATGCTTAAAATATGATTCATAAAATCTAGTACCGTTTTCTAAATAAATGGCATTAAGTGGTTCAAATTTTTTAACATTTTCTTCAATATCTTCCATTTTTTCTACATAAGGAGGATTAGATATTAAGATATCTAATTTAATAGATCTAGAGATAAAAGGCTCTAATCGACTTCCTTCTAAAGTAATTATATTCATGTGATATTTATTAAAATTTGAAATAGCGACATCTAAAACATCTTTATATTTATCGCTAGCATAAACTTCACTGTTAGGAAATTTCTTTTTTAAATATAAGGCAATACAACCTGAACCTGTACATACATCAGCAATAATTTTATGGTTATATTTATTTTTATTTATTTCATCAATCAATAATTTTACAAGACCTTCAGTTTCAGGACGAGGAATTAAAACATTACGATTTACATTAATATCTAAATCAAAAAATGGAGCTTCTCCGACAACATATTGAATTGGTTCTCCATCCTTAATTCTTTGAATATTTCTGAAAAAATAATCAGGATTTGCAAGGTTTTCATCAAAATTCTTAATTAATTCAGTAAAATTTGTGTAAGAATTTGCTTTTATTAAAAGTAAATAAATTTCACTATCATAAAATTCAATATTTTTAAATTGAGATAAAAATTTTTTTGCTTTTAAAAAAGATTCACGATTAGATTGTTCCATTTGAATTACCTGCTATTTTTTGTTCTTGGTCGTAATTAATTAAAGCATCAATAATAGAATCTAAGTCCCCTTCCATGACTCTATCGAGTTGTTGAATAGTGTATCCAATACGGTGATCAGTTACCCTATTTTGTGGGTAATTATAGGTTCTAATTTTTTCATTACGATCACCAGTACCTACTTTACTACGATATTTAGCTTCTGTTTCATTTTTCTTTTCAATTTCAAGTTGAGCTAATTTACTAGCTAACATTTGCATACAAATCTCATGATTTTGAATTTGTGATTTTTCAGTTTGACAACTTACAACAATTCCTGTAGGAATATGCGTAATTCTAACAGCAGACTCAGTTTTATTAACATTTTGTCCTCCAGCGCCTTGAGATCTATAACGGTCAACTCTTAAATCAGCTGGGTCGATATGAACTTCATTTGTTTCAACTTCAGGCATAACAACTACTGTTGCTGTTGAAGTATGTATTCGACCATTTGCTTCTGTTTTTGGAACTCTTTGAACTCTATGAACTCCACTTTCATATTTGAGTCTAGAATAAGCATTACTTCCACTTACAATAAATTGAATATAGGAATAACCACCGACTCCACAAGGAGATTCATCTATCACTTTGAGTTTAAAATTTTTCTTTTCACAATATTTAAAGTACATTCTAAATAAATCACCAGCAAAAATATTAGCTTCGTCTCCACCGACTGCACCTTTTATTTCGAAAATGATGTTTTTACCATCATTAGGATCTTGAGGAATTAACAAAACTTTAATTTCATTTTCTATCTTTTCCATTAAAGCACTATTAGCTTTAAATTCTTCTTTTCCCATTTGAGCTATATCTTCATCTTGATCACTTGACATAATTAAGGCATCATCTTTATTTTTCTCTGCTACTTTATACTCTTTAAACTTATCAACAATTGGTTCTAAAAAGGACCTTTCTTTTGATAAAGATTTAAATTTATTCAAGTCACTAGTTATTTCACTACTTGCCAACATTTCATCGATTTCGTTTAATCTTTTTTCACTAGTAACTAGTCTATCTAACATATTTTTATCCATAACTAACCTCGATTAGTAAGTATAACAAAATCTATATTTAAATTAAATAATAGTAAATTTTTTATGAATTAATACCTCACAATTTCTATAACTATATTTAGATTTAAAAATCGTTTTATTGTATAATTTTAAAGGTATGACATATCAAGCACTTTATAGAAAATATAGATCAAAAACTTTTGATGAAATAGTTGGTCAAGAAGCAATTATTAAAACATTAAAAAATGCTTTAAAACAAAATAAAATTGCTCACGCTTATTTATTTAGCGGACCTAGAGGAACAGGAAAAACTTCTATTGCTAGACTTTTAGCTAAAGCCCTTAATTGTGAAAAGGGAATTGGTTATCAATGTAACGAATGTGAAAACTGTAAAGCAATAAATACAGGTTCTCATCCTGATGTTATAGAAATCGATGCTGCAAGTAATAATAGTGTTGATGATGCTAGAAGTTTAATTGAAAAAGTAAAATATTCCCCAATTTTAGGTCGTTATAAAGTTTATATCATCGATGAAGTTCATATGATGTCTAGTAGTGCATTTAATGCTTTACTTAAAACACTTGAGGAACCTCCTAGCTATGTAGTATTTATTTTATGTACTACCGAGCCTCATAAAGTTTTACCAACCATTGTCTCTAGGTGTCAAAGATATGAATTTAAAAAAATTGATGACAAAGATTTAGTAAAACTAATTCAATCAGTTTTACTAAAAGAAAATGTTAAAGCTAGTGATGAAGCAATTAATTTAATCGTCGAATTAGCTAATGGTGGTGCTAGAGATGCTTTAAGTTTACTTGATCAAATTATTGCTTATTCATCTAATCAAATTGAAGTTAAAGATATTGAAGATATATTTGGTTTAACTTCAATGAGTGAAAAAATAACATTAATTAAATTTATCTCTAAAGGTGACACTTTAAATGTTTTAAATAAATTAAATCAGTTTATTTCTAGAAACATTGATATCGATAAATTAGTAAATGAATTACTTCTCATATTTAAAGATGTTTTAATTTATCAACAAACCGAATCTTTAGATTTATTATCTTTATTAAATGAGATTAATGTTAAAGATTTAAATAAAATATTTACTAGTGAAGAACTTAATTCTTTAATTTCTTTATTTATGGAATGTCAAAAAGAATTTAAGATTACAAATAATCCTTCATTTACTTTTGAAGTTTATTTATTAAAAGCTATTGAGATTTTTAAAGATATCAACCAATTAGATTTAAAAGTTACTAAACCTAAAAATGTTGAACCAGTTTCAACACAAACTACTAAGGAAAATATCATTAGTGAACCTGAAAAAGAATCTATTGAATTGAAAAATAAACCAATAATAGAAGAAACTAAAGCTGAAAATACTACTAATAATCTGCTAAAAGATAACTTGATAGATACTAACGCTACTCAAGCCAATGAAGAATTAAAAGATATTGATATTTTTGATCCTAATAAAGAACTTGGGATTGAAGAAACGGAAACTCCAAAAACTGTCCAAAATACTCAAAAAGTGTCTAAAACTCAATTTAATTTACCAAAATTAGTAACTACTGGAGAAAAATATGTCATTGATGAAAATAATCTTATAAATATATTAGTCACTGCTGATAAAAATGCTAGAAAAGATTTATCAAGTTCTTGGAATAAAATTGAACTTTATACAGATGATTCAGGTTCAATGGAAATTGCTAGACTATTAAGTGACTGCACTATCTTTGCTAAAAGTGATAAATACACAATTTTAGTTTGTGACTATGAAAAAGAAGAAACAACATTAAATAATGTCGAAAATCAAGATTCTATATCTAAATTTATCGCTACAATATCTAATACTAAAAAGTCATTTATTTATACTTTAGATAGAAAAAAGTATATTTCATTAAGGACAAAATATTTAAATCTTAATCAATTAGGAAAATTACCTAATAAAGACGATATAACAAAAATTGAAATAAATAAGGAGGAAATATCACAATGAATATTCAACAAATGATTCAATCTGCTCAAAAAATACAAAGAGAATATGAAAAAGAACATAAAAAACTTGAAGAAAAAGAATTTACTTATACTGCTAATGATGCAATTAAATTAACATTAAAAGGTGATATGTCTTTTGTTAGTTTAGAATTTTTAGATAAAGACATTTTAGAAAAAGATAACGCCGAAATGATTAGCGATATGGTTGAAATTGCCTATACACATATTAGAGATGAGATTTTAAGCGAAGAAGACAAAATATCATCTAAATTCTCAAAAGGTATGCCTGGAGGATTTGGATTTTAATGGATGAATTAAAATCTATTGTAAATTTAACCCTTGCTTTTAGTAAATTCCCTTCAATTGGCAACAAAACTGCCGAAAGAATGGCTTACGCTCTTTTAGATATGAAAAAAGAAGATATTGATAATTTAGTTAAATCAATAGAGACTGTTGAAACTACAATTCATACTTGTCCTATTTGTGGCTCTTTAACCGAAAAAGAAACTTGTTCAATATGTTCTAATCCAAATAGAGATCACTCGATTTGTGTAGTCGTGAGCTATCCAAAAGATGTAATAACTTTTGAAAAAATGGGAGAATTTAAAGGAATTTATCATGTTTTAGGAGGCGAAATCTCAAGTTACCATGGAGTTACTCCTAAAGATTTATCAATTGATAAATTAGTTGAGCGAATAAAAAAAGATTCTATTAAAGAAATTGTTATCGCTACTAATCCAAGTGTTGAAGGTCAAACGACAGCTTTATATTTGACTGAGACTTTAAAAGATTTAAATATAAAAATCTCAAGAATCGGCTTTGGTATTCCTATTGGTGGACAACTAGATTATGCGGATAGTTTGACTTTAAAAAGATCTTTTGAAAATCGTAAAGAAATTAAAGAGGATAAAGAATAATGTTTATAAGTGCTGAAGGTGTTGAAGGTTGTGGAAAAACAACCATATTAAAAATGATTTATGAAAAACTTCTTAAAGAAGGTTATAAAGTTTTATTAGCTAGAGAACCTGGTGGAGTAAAAATTAGTGAACAAATTAGAAATATTATATTAAATAAAGAAAATACCGATTTAGATAATCGTAGCGAAGCACTTCTATTTGCAGCCAGTCGTAGACAATTGCTCGTAGAAAAAATATATCCTGCTTTAAATAATGGTTATATTGTTTTATGCGATCGTTTTGTTGATAGTTCTTTAGCTTATCAAGGTGGTGGTAAAGGCTTAGGGGTTGAAAATGTCTTAAATATTAATTTATTCGCTACTAATAACACATTACCAAATTTAACATTATTATTTGATATTGATCCTTCTTTAGGACTGGAAAGAATTAGGGAAAATAAAAATCGAGAAGTTAATAGACTAGATTTAGAAAGACTTGATTTTTATAATAAGGTAAGAAATACTTTTTTAGATTTATCTAAAAAATATAGTAATCGCTATTATGTTTTAGATGCTTCTAAATCAATTGATGAAGTATTCAATGAAGCATATAAAAAAGTAATTGAAGTAATTAATGGAAATAATTGAATATTTAGAAAAAAACCAGCAAATCCCATATAAAATTTTTGAAAATGCCTTATTAGGGCATAAATTTTTTCACGCTTATTTACTTAGTGGAAGTCAAGGAACACCTTTACTTGATATTGCTAAATTTTTGGCTAAATCAATGCTATGTGAAAATGCTCATCCTTTTGCTTGTAACACTTGTAACACTTGTAAAAGAATAGAAGAAAATATTTATGGTGATTTAATATTAATTGATGGAAAAAAAGGTAGTATCTTAAAAGATGAGATCTCTACTTTAATCGATTCTTTTTCTTTAACAGCTAGCGAGAAAAAAGGAATTAAAATTTATATCATAAATATAGTAGAAAACATGAATGTTGAAGCAACTAATGCATTACTTAAATTTTTAGAAGAACCACCTTTAGATACTTATGCAATTCTTACTACTTTTAATAAATATCGAATACTACCAACAATCTTAAGTAGATGTGAAATAATTAATTTTTCATTGCTAAACCAAAAATATTTAATTGATGAATCACTTAAGCTTGGCGTAGCGATTGATGATTGTGAACTTCTATCTTTCTTTTATAACGATCCATCATATATATTAAAAATAAGTCAAGACGAAGATTATCTAATATCTAAAAATGATATTTTAGAATTATTTAAAAATATCGAAAATAAAGAAAATTTGAGATTTTTTATTGAACATAACTTACTTCCTAAACTAAAAGGAAAGGAAACAATTCGATATTTTTATGATAATACCATCGTCTTTTTTAAAGAAGCTTTAAAATATAAATCTAATAAAACAACTATTTTAAATAGTTATGTTAATATATTAAAAGAAATAATTAATAATGTATCAAATTTAGATAGATCGATATTAATATTAATTAATTCTCGTAATGAATTAAACTTTAACTTAAATACTTCATTACTAATATTAGAAAGTTTACTCGAAACTTTTGAGGTACATAAATGAACGACTATTATGTAAGTGTAAAATTTGAAAACAATCCTAAATCTTATTACTTTTCATGTGATAATCCTTCTTTTAAAGTAGGTGATAACATCATTGTTGAAACTAGCATTGGAAAAGAAATAGGAACAATTACTAAATCACCTGCTCCTATATCTAATTTAAAGTTTGATTTAGAACTTAAGCCAATTTTAAGAAAAGCATTAAAAAGTGACTTGAAAATTAAAGAAGATAATAAAAAATTAGCATTAGAAGCTAAAGATTTATTTATTAAAGAATCTACTAAATTAAAATTAAATATGCGTTTTATTGACGCTCAATATACCTTAGATAGAACAAAAATTTTATTTACTTATGCAAGTGATGAAAGAGTAGATTTTAGAGAACTACTTAAGATATTAGCTTCTAATTTACATTGTAGAATTGAATTAAAACAAATTAATTCAAGAGAAAGAGCTCAGTTAATTGGGGGAATAGGTACTTGCGGATTACCAATCTGCTGCACATTTTTCCAAACTACGGAAGGTATTTCTTTATCAAGAGCTAAAAATCAAATGTTAGCAATTAATATACCAAAATTAAGTGGCCAATGTGGAAAATTGATGTGTTGCCTTAAATACGAAGATGAACAATATACTGAATTAAAAAGGAAATTTCCTTCTATAAATTCTACCGTAACTTATGAAAAAGAAAATTATAAGGTTTTAGGTTTTAATGTCTTTTCAAAAATTCTAAAAATACAAAAAGATGATGATATTGAATTTGTTAATCTTAAAGACATTAGATATAACCCTAAGAAAGATTTAAATAAAAATGCAAAACAAACAAGTAAAGAATAAAGGAGTATTATACTTAGTTCCTACTCCAATTGGTAATATTAAAGATATAAGTGAAAGAGCTAAAGAAGTTTTTAGCTCAGTGAGTTATATTGCTTGTGAAGACACAAGAGTAACTTCAAAACTACTAAGTTTACTTAATATAAAAAATAAAACTTTTTCTTGTCATGAACATAACGAAATTGAAGCGAGTAATAAAATAATAAAAGATTTACTAGATGGTTTAGATGTTGCTTATTCTAGTGATGCAGGAATGCCATGTATTAGTGATCCAGGCGAAAAACTTGTAAAAGCCTGTATAAAAAATGGCATTAATGTTGTTCCTTTACCTGGTTCAAACGCTGCTCTAACGGCTTTAATTGCTAGTGGATTTAACACTTCACACTTCTATTTTTATGGCTTCTTAGATTCCAAAAATAGTAAAAAAAGTGAAGAATTGCATGGTTTAATAAAAATTAAAGACCCAATTGTTTTCTATGAATCACCATTAAGAGTCAATGAAACCCTTAAAGAAATATATAGTGTTTTTGGAAATAGAAAAATTGTTATAGTTAGAGAACTTACTAAAATTTATGAAGAATTCATCCGAAGTGATTTAGAAGCTTTAATTAAGGAAAATAGAGTTTATAAAGGTGAAATTGTTTTAATTATTGAAGGTAATAATAAGGAAGAAAAAATAAATATAGAAGAAAAATTTGAAAAATTAAAAGCTAATAATTTTTCAAATAAAGATATAACGATTATTTTAAGTACTTTATATAAAATTAGTAAAAACGAAATTAAAAAATATCTACTAGAAAATAACTAATTAACTACTTGTCTTCTCCTTCATCTTCTTCTTTTATAGTTACTGGCGATAAACCATAAACTTTTTCAAGCGGTTGACTAAAAACAATGCCTTGTCCAGGAGTCTCTAATCCTGCAGCTTTATAAATAGAATTCATTACTTTTTCACATATTTCGTTATTAACAATAATTAAAACTATTTCTTTTTCGTTTTGAATAGGAACACCATAAAATTTTTCTAAATCAATATTCCCTGTCCCTCTAGCGTGGAGCGTCGTTCCACCTCTTGCTCCTGCATTTCTTGCTCCTTCCATTACTAAGTCAGTATTACCATTATTTACAATAGCTATAATTAAACTATATTTAATTTCTTCGTTTTCCATTATCTATTTCTCCTTTTTAATATTGATCTTAGTATCAGTTAAAAATCTATACATTAAGACACTAGCAATCGAATTAAGTTTAGAAGTGAAAACTACTCCATTAGCATTTCTAGAAATCTTAAATCGATCTTCACAAACTTTAAATATAGGTTCAACAATATCTTCTTTAACTAAAGCAAAAACAATATCTTTTTTAGCTTCTCCTATTCCTAATAATTCATAAATTTCTACACTAGCAGTTCCATTTCCATTAACTAAAAAAGCAGTAGAAACATTAAAAGTATTTATTAAAGTTTTGATATAAAAATCTCCTTGTCCTTTATTTACAATAATACATAAAAGTTTTAAAGGAGTTACCTTATATTCATTATCATAAGGCGTAGTTTTTATATTTTTTTCTTTTGTTTTTGCTATTTTTTGTTCATTTATTTTCTTTTTAAACATAATAAATACCTAAAAATGAATAATTTGTGCATCATTTTCTTCCATTAAGCTTCTTCTAGCAACCATATTAAGACGCTTAGATTTAATAATGCTTACTAAACCTAAAATCTCGATCATTAAAGTTGGTAAAATTTGAATTAAACCTAATACACCAAACCCACTTCCGTCAGCACTATTTTGACTAGCATATATCCCTATTACAAGTGGCAAAACAAAACAACTAGACATAGGACCAGTTGCTACGCCACCACTATCAAAACCTATACCAACATAAATATCTGGAACAAATATCGCAAGTATAATCGTTAATAAATAAATCGGGACATAATAATAAAGTATACTAAAATCATTTCCCCAAATCGCTCTAATTACCGATAAAACAATAGCAATACTAACTCCAAGTGCTAAAGCAATATATAATGCTCTTTTACTAATGGTACCAGTTGAAACTTCTTCAACTTGATGAGCTAAAACTTTAATTGCAGGTTCAACTAAAACAATCGAAATACCAATTACTAAAGCAATAATAATTAATATATAAGAATAATTTAAACCACCATCTATGATTCCTTTTCCTAAACCAAAACCAATTGGAATTAAGCCAATATTTGCAGCAATTAAAAACATTGCTATGCCAATATATGAACATAAAAATCCTAAAAAAATCTTTCCTAATTCTTTAAGTTTTAATCTAATAAAAATAAGCTGATAAATTAAAAATATTAAAGCGATAGGTAAAATTGCAAATAGACATTCTTTTAATACACTCACTAATGTTTCGACAAAACTAGGATCGGTATCGATAGAATTCTTTATATCATCAAATGCTCCACTATTTTGAATAAATAAAAACATTAATAAAATTGTAATGATAGGTCCAATCGAACAAAAACCAGAAACGCCAAAAGAATCACTATTATTATTTTTACCACCTCTAACACTAGCAACACTTGCTCCAAATGTCAGTAAAAAAGGAATAGTTATTGGTCCTGCTGTAACTCCGCTACTATCAAAAGCAATTTCAATAATTGCCCCATGACTACCGAATAAACAAGCTAATGCAAATATTATAAAGTGAAATAAAATAATCCAGAGTTTCATTGACTTTTGAAAAATAATTCTAAGTAGACCAAAAGCTAAAAATAAACCAACTCCAACTCCGACAACTATTTTAAAAATCCAGGCATTAAAAAATTTACCAACCAAATCACCTAAAACAGTTAAATCTGGCTCAGCAATTGTAATAAACATTCCTAGTAAAATTGCTAAAAAAACAATTAAAAATATTTTCTTCTTTTTAGTAATAGATGCCCCTATATAACTTCCTACTTTAGCCATTGATGACTCACTACCTAAAGAAAATAAAGTAGTACCAAGTCCTAAAAAGACCATACATAACAAAAATATTCCAAAATTAGCTGGCTCAATAACGACACTAGGAAACATTGGAGTGTATTGTAAGCCAAATAAAATAGATATAATTACAACAATTGGAATCAAAGATAAAAATGATTCTTCTAAAGTTTTTATTAAATTTCTTGCTTTCTCTAACATATTTATTTAACTAATTTGCTAAATTCTTTAGGTAAGACCTTGCAAAACCTCATTATTTTTTTAGAAATTGGATGAATAAAAGACAATTCATATGCATCTAAACACAGTCTATTAATTGGATTAGGTGGCTCCCCATATTTATCGTCTCCTAAAACATAATGACCTAAACTTCCTAATGTTACTCTTATTTGATTTTTTCTACCTGTTTCAATATGCACATCGACTAAACTATATTCTTTATTTTCTTTAAGAACTTTATAATTAGTAATACATTTTAATGAATTCTTTTTATCTTTAGTAACATACATTAAATTAAGGGAATTTTGTCTTAAATAATTTTCAATACGTCCTTCTTTTTCTTTAAATACACCTTCACAAACAGCGTAGTATCCTCTAGTTTTAACTAATGTATTCCAATCTTTTTGAAGTAAATTTCTTAATTTTTCATTTTTTGCAAACATTAATATACCACTAGTTTCTTTATCGATCCTATGCACAACAAATATACGGTTATGTTTATCTTTTTGTTGGACATAATCCATTACCATTCGATAGGCAGTACTTGATTTTTCTTTATCGCTAGCAATAGAAAGTAATCCATAAGGTTTATCTATTACAATAAATTCATCATCTTCATAAATAATAGGTAAATTACTTCTTTCTTTCTTTTTTATAGGTCTTTTTGAGATTATTAAAGCATCACCTTTACTTAAAGAAAAATCAAATTGAGAAATAGGAGCTCCATCAATTGAAACTAAATGATGTGATAATAAATTTTTAGCATTATTTCTACTAAAACCTAAATTATTAGTTAAGTAATCTAATAATAATGAATTTTCTTTTACTACATATTGTTTTATATCTAATTTTTTAGGTTTTGAGTTATTTTCTTTTCTATTTTTTAAGTTTTCTTTATAGTTTTTATTCATCTTTATATGGTAATAAATGGGCAGCCCCAATAATTCCTGCATCATTTCCTAATGTTGCTATAACGATATCAACTTTAGGACTATTACGATATCCATAATGTCTATCTTCACAATATTTTATAACTTTATTTAAAAGATACTCTTTTTGATTAGAAATACCTCCTCCAATTACTACAACATTAGGTCTAAAAATATTACAAAAATTTAAGATGCCTTCGCCTAAATATTTAATATAAGTGTCAACAACAATATTAGCAGCTTTATCGCCTTTTTTAGCACATTCAAAGGAAGTTAATCCATTCACATTATCTAAAGAATTATTAGCGTATTCCCACATTAAAGATTCTTTATGTTCATACATTATTTTTTTAGTTAAATAAATCAAAGCACTAGCACTAGCATAAACTTCAAAACATCCTTTTCTACCGCAAGAACAATCTCGACCATCAACAACAATAACATGATGTCCAAGTTCAGCACCTTTTCCTTCAATTCCTTCAAAAAGTTTATTGTCGATGACTACTCCTCCACCAACGCCTGTTCCTAAAGTTAATAAAATAACATCACTTTTTCCTTTAGCTGCACCAAATTTTTGTTCGGCAAGACAAGCAACATTAGCATCATTAGATAAATAAATCTCAACTCCTAAATCTTTTAAATATTCTTTTAAAGGAACATATTCAAATCCAAGATTACATGCGTAATCTATAGTTCCTAACTTGTTATTTACTACTCCGGGTATACCAAAACCAACACCAGTCACTTTTAAATCGTTTTCTTTAGCGATATTTATTAATTCAATAAGTTGTTCTTTAATAAGCTTTAAAAAAGCAAGTTGACCTTCTTTTTGATTAGTTTTTCTAGTATTTCTAAATAAAATATTTCCTTTAGAATCTACAACTCCTGCTTTTATACTCATTCCACCAACATCGACACCAATATTTACGCTTTTCATATTCTTACCTCAAGTGCTTTAATTATAAATTAATTCAATATTTTATTTAAGATTTAAAATAAAAAATTTTACATATTTTTACTAATTTAAAGAATATAAAAGCCTCTAAATCTAGAAAAATAACTGAGATCTAGAGGCTTTTTAATTAAAAACTACCCTTAAATAGTTTTTAAAAGGAGGGACTATCTATAAATACCGATTAATAAGTAGTAACTAGTTACATCATTATTAGTACTTTCTCCAGTTGCTCCATAATAATATGTATTTGTTGTGGTTTCTTTATAAAATTCAATACCACTAGAATTAGTACCAGCATTAGCGTAACCACTATTATTAAGAGCTTCATAATATTTATTATAAGCTTCTTCTGCTTCTTCTAAAGTATCGTAATATAAAGTTAAATTAACTCTATTATTAGTTCCATCGTAGTATTGACTAACAGTAACAGGTTTATAATCTGTTTCACCTATTAAAGTTTCTAGTCCAGGGACTACTAGGTTTTCATTTTGTAAACGAGCTTTAATCTTATTAATAACATCATTATATCCCGTTGTTACATTAGTTGTAGCATTATAATAAATTTGCACTGTCATTTTTTGAGAATCACTATCGTAAATAACAATAATTGTGTAATATCCATCAACACTATTAAATGTTGGGCAACTTGTATTTTCGAAAACTGTATCACTAACTCTTTCCCATTCATTAGTATTTACTAAAGTTTCTAAATATGCGTTATATGTTTCGGTAGTTACTTCAGTTCCAATTATATAATATGTATAAGAAATGCTTGATGACCCGTTATTTAAATAGCCACTTCCATAGCTATATGCATCAAATTTAGGAATATTAGTAATTGTTCCTCCACCAATATTTTGATTTCTAAACCAAACGGAAGCTCTATCAAAAGCTGTATCGTGATGGAAATATACTACGGTTGCTATAGATGTATTTAAATCAATGTATCTATCTTCTTCATAGTATTGAATTCTAATACCATACTCTTCAGTAGGACTATAACAAGTATAACTATAGTAATTAGATAAATCGGACATCGATATATTCCATCCCTTTTCTTCTAAATCGAGCATAATATTATCTAATTGTTTTGTAGTTAAACCAAAAATATTTAATCCAGGGCCAGTATAAGATGAATAAGTATAACCTAATATAACTCCATAAAGTTTTGCACCGTCAAATAAAGGATAAGTATCTGTAGGATATTCAAAATTTGTATATTCGGCATAACTTTCACTAAGAGATTCTTCATCAATACTAGAAGTTGCTACACTATAAGTTGCAATATAAAGCATTTCATTAGTAACACCTTCTAAATTTCGAAATAAAGGAACATTACTAACACTACCAATCTGTGTTACAGCACTACCGAATTGATCCACA
The DNA here is from genome assembly GCA_017694345.1 of Candidatus Onthovivens merdipullorum. Taxonomy (GTDB): domain Bacteria; phylum Bacillota_I; class Bacilli_A; order RFN20; family CAG-826; genus Onthovivens; species Onthovivens merdipullorum. The sequence continues at coordinate 32,430 of JADIMY010000117.1, forward strand.
TACATATTAGTTCCAGCTAATTGGAAATTATTATTTTCTAAATAATCTCCTAAACTCGTAACAGGGTCTAAATCGCTACTTTTTGGAGTATAAAAAATTGTCTTAAAAGTAATATCGCCATTAGTAACTTCTCTAGTTAAAAACTTATTATCAATATTATCTTTATCATTTTCAGCTAACAGAAAAGAATCATCATTTATGTACAGTGAATAATCAATCCCAGCAAAATTACTAGCAAAATATTTGCTAGGAAATTTGCCTATTTCATCATTAAACCTATAAGAAACTACTAGATTTCTACTACTTTCATCACAATTTAATTCTAGTAAGTAACTTTCTGTAGTATCTAAATATGTATTATCACTTACTAAAGTATAATGATAATCATCGACTAAATTTTGCAAATAAGTATCATATGTAGATTGCGAAACATTTTCAAAAGTAAAAGAATTCAAATTTGTTTTATCTACACTAATACGATCAGTTTTAAGTAAAGGGATGGGAGAAATATCTAATGTTTCGTAAGTTCCTAAATAAGAAGAAACTGTTTCTTTTACTTCACTAGGAAAATCTTTATAAGCAATCCCAGCATAAACTTGGATGTCTTCATTTATAGGTGTGTCATAAGAAAAAACATTTACATCATTTTCTCCTCTATTTAACTCATTAGCATCTTGAATTGTGTAATACCATCCTTCAAGTTCATATTTATCATCACTAATAAAATCATCTAATTCACTTGTATCAGTAGTTACATCATAAATAGTTTCACCTTTAGGAACATTTATTTTAAAATTTTCACCAGTTTGTAAATTAGAAAATAAAACTTCATAAGTCTCACTTTCGTTATTGCAAGAGGCTAAGCCTCCAAGAAGGCTTAGTCCTAATATTGGAATTATTTTTTTAAATTGCATATTAATTTACCTCCAGTTATAAGGTAAATGAACCATCTGAGCAAGTAACAGTTACATTATTTGCCGCTGGAATTCCACAATTTCTATTTGCTTCAAGTACAGCTCTAGCTTGTTCCATTGTTCCATTAAATGTAATTTCACTTAGATTTGTACAACTCGAGAAAACATAGCTTTCTATCGTAATTTCAGGATTTTCGAAAGTTAATTTAGTTAAACTTGAACATCCAGAAAACGCATAAGTTGCAACATCTGTAACATTAGCTGGGAGTACAATTTCTGTTAAAGATTTACAATTATAGAACATCCTATTTGATATAGAAGTAAAGTTTTCATTTGTTGGCAAAGCAATAGATTGCAAAGCACTTCCTTCAAATGCACTACTTCCAATTTCTGTTACTCCACTAATATCAAAATTCAATGTTTGTAGTGATGTAGTCGATTTAAATGCAGAACTTTGTATTATTTTTAATTGTCCAACTTCAAGTCCTTCAATAGTAGTAAAGTCAGCACAAGAATCAAATGTTTGAGTTGGGATTTCGCTAAATGTAGGATCTTCAACTTTTAATTTAACTAAGCTACTATGAGCAAATATTTGTGATCCATCAAGTTTTTGACCTGCTTTTAATGTAAATTCCGTAATTCCAGTTCCATAAAATGCGTAATTATCAAAACTAGTGATAGTTGCAGGTAATTCAGATAAATTTAAGCTTGAACAATTATAAAACATCATTCCGCTTATTACTGTTAAATTAGCTGGTAAAGTAACACTTGTTAATTTAGTACACCCATTAAATATACCTGTTCCAATATCGACTAAACTATCAGGTAGAACTATAGAAACTAAGCCAGTATTACTGAAAACATTATTTCCTAAAGTAGTTAAAGTATTTGGTAAAGTTATACTTTCTAAAGCATTACATCCATAAAATGCATACTCTTCGATAGTGGTTAACCCATTTGGTAATCCAACAGTAGCTAAATTTGAACATTCATTGAATAAATAGCTTGGTATAACTTCTCTAGTTCCAATAAATGTTGCGCTAGTTAATTGAGAACATCCATAAAATACGCTCGTATCTAATGTAGCATTTTCAGGAATTGTAACTTCAGTTAACCCTGTAGTTCTAAATGCACTATTTCCAATTGTAGTAAGTGTCGCAGGAAGTGTCATATTTATTAAATGCGAACAACCATTAAATGCATCTTTTCCAATAACTTGTAAATTTGTTAATTTAGAAATATCAACAGTTTCTAAAGTTGTACATCTTTTAAACATTGATTCACTAATAGTTGTAAATTCAGGATTATTAAATGTAGCTTTTGTTAATCCACTACAAGAACTAAACACTGACTCATTAGTTAATCCAGTATTATAAATAACTTCATTAATATTTGAACAAGAATTAAAAGCACTAGCTCCTAAATAAGTTAAGTCACTATTTAAAGTAACTGTCCCAGTAATACCTTTACAACTACTAAAGGCACTATCACCAATATATGTTAAGCTAGAAGGAACATTCATTGTTTCTACCTTACTCATATTTTGGAAAGCTTGATTAGCAACTTCTTTTAAAGTATCTGGCAATGTCACACTACCAGTAACTCCACTCATACCATAGAAAGCTCTTTCTCCTACTTTTTCTAAATTAGAAGATAAAACTAATGATGTAATCTTGCTTTTTCCACTTAAGAAATAAGGATTAACTTCTTTAACAGTATCTGGCATCACATAACTTGTGGCTGTATTTTTAATATCAAGCCAGAATAAAGCTTTAGTTTGATCTTTGTTATAAACAGCAAGACCATCTTCTCCAATACTAATCTTAGTATTATTTTCACTTACTTTGATTTCAGCTAAATTACTACAACCATTAAATATATCACTACCGAAGTTTTCCATATTTGCGCCAAAGGTAAACGAAATTATTCCAGAACAGCTCTTGAAAGCTCCATCACCAATAGTAGTAACACTATCAGGCATAACTAAAGTTCTTTGCATGTCCTTTTTACTAATTGTAGATTGAAAGGCATAATTCCCAATTTCTTCTAATTTATCATTAAATTCGAAGTGTGTACCTTCATTATCATAAATTCTACAAGTATAGAATGCATAATCATCAATTTTTGTAACATTAGCTCCAAATACAATTGTTCTAAAACTATAAATATTTTTAAATGCATAAGGAGCGATCTCTATAACCTCATCACGAATCGTATATGACGTATTAGGAATTACTTCACCATTTTCATCTTTTCCTAAATAAAAAGGAACTCTTACAAGTATTTTCTTTCCAGCAGTATATAAAACTCCATCTTCATCAACTTCATAATTAGTACATCCTGGAGTTAATCCAAATGCTTTAATCATACCACTAGAATTGCTTATATTACCAAAAGCATTTCCAATTGCTTCAATAGTCATATTTTGTCCAATATTTACATATTGAAGTGAACCACAGCCAGTAAAACAATCTTCACCAACATTAGTTAATGAGTTAGGAAATGTTACTTCTACTAATTTTGAGCAACTTTGGAAAACACTTTCACCCAAAGTAGTTAAACTTGTTTCTTTATCAGCTTGGAAATCTACGCTTACTAAATTAGTACAACTTTGGAAAGCTGAATCAGCAATTGTAACCACACTTGTTGGAATTAATAAATTTGTAAGAGCTTTACAATTTTTAAAAGCACTATCGCCAATTGAAACTAAACCTTCATTTAATGTTAAGGTTTCCATTTTTTCATTGTAATAAAAAGCATTAGCACCAATTTCTTTAATATTTGCCCCTAAAGTTACAGAAGTAATTTTTCTACCATAACTTCCTGAAGTATTTGCATAAAAAGCCTCTTCTCCAATTGCAACAATTGGTAAACCTTGGAATGTATCAGGAATTACAAGGTCTGTATGAGGATTACCTTCTAGATCAGTTTCACTTGCTCCAATTACGATATAGCCAGTTCGATCACCATTTAAAGCATATGTAAATAATCCATCACTATTACTTGCTTCTCTAGCTTCATAATGAGCTACTAAAGTTGTATCTTCACTAAAAGTAAAAGTAGCTAAATCGATTAAAGTTTCAGTTTCATCTCCTTCTAGATACCATCCATCAAAAACATAATAATATTCTTCATCAGGAGCTCTACTAGGAGTAACACCATCATAAGTAGTTGTCGAATTTTCTAAAATATTGGCATCAGTTTCTAAAACTGTTCCATCATAATTTAAAAAAGTAACAGTAACCTTTTCTTTATCTCTAACAGTAATATTAAAACTTACACTTTTATAATCAGGGTCACTTGCTAAACTTACAGTAACTTCTATCGAATCACTAACTTCATTAAGTAAAGTTCCACTTGGTATAGATAAAATTAAGTCACTATCACTTACTGTTACTGGACTAGATTTAACTCCATCTACTACCTCATATCTTTGAACTGAAATTCCAGCACTAGAAAAATATTCACCAACTACATAATTAAGTTTAGTAGGAGCACTAACTAAGACCAAATATTTTCCATCTTCTTCAGTTTCTCCTCCAACTGGATCTTCTTGTGTGTTTTGATTATCTCTACATCCACTTAATAATCCACTACCTAAAACAAGTAAAGAACTTAACCCTAAAACGACTAATTTTTTATTTCTTTTCATAATTATTACCTCATTAAATACTTATTGTTGTTTGATTAATATCATCTATTACGAAATTTAAATGATAATAAAAACTTTCACCATCAATTAACCTAAAGTAAATATCACCACTAATAGGATCTGTGATATTACTTCCCATATTTAAAGTCATATATGAATAATTTCTATAAAAATATAAAGGACCATCGCTAGTATACATCTTAGGAGAACTTACTCCTTCTAAGGTATGGTATAAAAGTACTAACGCTAATGAATCATTATAAGAAGTCACTCGATATTCATTTTCACCAATTACTTCATATACTGGATATCTCCAAGTAGAAGGATTAAACAAAGCATTTGGTCGATAAGTTGCACCTAAATATGTCGAATTTTGCCAATTGCTAATCACATTTCCACTTTCATAATCTGTATCGTATTGGTCTATCAATGTATAAGTACCACTATCACCATTATAGATATTTGGTCTAGACCCAGGTTGATCTAAAATAATTGCATTATCAAAATCATATCGATCATCAATAAAGCTAAAGTTATTACTCATAAAGCCATCACTTGTCACTTTTATCACCATATTATCTAAAGTAGGGACATAACCTAAATAAAGCTCATCAGGAGTAATCTCTTCTCCACTTAAATCTTCATATCTGCCGTTTGTGGTAATTGTATAGCTATTAATACCAGTAATTCTATTTTCTAAACTAGATGTACTAGTTAATGTTTCTACTGGTGCGTTATTAACAAAATTTTCAACTGGATCGATACTTGTTTGATTTACATCAGCTAATTTATAAGGTCCTTCTAAAATCGAATTACCACCTGAAACTTGACTAATAACATAAATATTTAATCCATCATTTTCAACGACAGGAGATAAATAAACACTAAAGAAAGTAGTGTCGTTTACAGTATGTTGATAAGTTAAACCAAGAGCATTAAGTGTAGCTCTAAAGATACTACTAGTTTCAGTAATATAAGGAATTCCATAAGCGTATTCATCTCCAAAAACTTCAGCGATTGAAGAATCATAAAGCATTGTTTCACTATTAAAACAATCATTTAAATCAGGGTAGCTACTATTAAAACTAGCTTGATCAAGCTCTGCACCGCTTTCATTCATAAAAGGAATAAAAGAATCAGGATCTTCTACACTATTTAATTGATAGTAATACCCTTCTTTATTAGTACCATTAATTGCTACGCCCATTAAATTAGTAGGACTATAAAAATAATTATCACCTCGATAAAAAATAGGAGTTTCTTCGCTTACGTGATTAATAAAATTTTCATCCATCGTAAAGCTTTGATTAACGGTATAATTACTTATATCGTGTGTTTCAAAATACTTATTAACACTACTTGTTACATCGTTATCTTTAACTTCTAAAAGGAAATAATTAGTTACTCCATTACTAGTAATTTTTAATACTAAAGTACCAGCTCTAGTAAAAGTTATCTCATGAGGTTTTTCAATTGTTACTCCACTAGGAATAGTATATTGACTTAAAACATCAGGATTAGAATAAACTTCATAGGTAAAATCTAAATCTTCTTTTTCTATACTGGTTTCATTACTTCCAGGAACAATTTTTACTACTTCATCTAGCTTTAAAGTATCGCCAACTTTTAAATCATCGATTCCCTCTAAAGAAATAGTTCTAGTTTGATTATTGATAACGGGTGTTTCACCTTGGTTTTTATTATCTTCACTACAAGAATATAATCCTATACTTAAAGTTGATAAGGCTAAAACAATTAAGCTTTTTCTTTTAATTTTCATTTCCATATACCTCCTCATATTGAGTAAGTAAACTTTCTTTTATTTCACTTAAATCAGTTACTCCGATGTCACTAACAGTCGTTTCTAAAGTTAACCAATAATTTTTGCTTAACATATCATCGATACTAGGAGTAAATAAATATCCTGTTCTAATTATTAATTCTTCTAAAATTCCACTATCATCGTAATGACTTTCAAATTCGACGTAAGCATCACCTGAATTGTCAGCAATCGTAGTTAAAGGTACTTGTGATCCATATTGAAAGTGAAAACCAAATCCAACACTTCCACTAATAATTGAATTGTTATTACTAATATTATTAGTTAAGTGATAAGTGACAACTTTTCCATCGCTACTCACTGTTTTACTAGGATAAGAATTATTTAAATAGCTGACATTAAAAGCTAAAGTAGGTAAATAGCAACCCATATTGTCATAACTCCACCAATTAGCAAATGAATAGTCGTATGGATATTGAACATATTCTTCAAGTAATTCATAATTTCCATCATTTAATGGTGAATTATAACGATATGTTTTATTATCAATATTGATAAGTCCACCAGGAATTATATTATCTGTTCCAGGAGTACCACTAAAGTTATCGTTAAAAACTATATCTTTATTAATCTTTTTAACTTTACTTCTTCTATATCTAGATCCAAAGACAACATTATATTCGGCACTGCCTTTAGATAATTCAACTCCTTCTTCATCAATAACTCTAGGTACACAGGTTACAGTGTAATTCATAACTTCTGTTAAATACCTGAGATCTTCTTGTAAGGAAGTTGTATCTTCTTTTGGCGGAGCTATAAAACTTGCTACATAATTATCTAAAGTTTCTACTTTAGTTTCATTAACTCCACTTAATCTAATTTCATTAGTATATGCGTAATAACTTAAATCACTTGTCGTATAGATTGGTAAAAAATATAGATAATCTCCGACTAAACTTACCATTATAGAATAAGGAATATAAGTGTAACCACCCATCGAAAACTGGGCGTATTGAGCACCAACATCGTTAAATAATGCTGGGGTGTAAGTTGAATATACTGCCATATAATGGTATTTACTAAATTGAGGTAAGTTAGGGTCATTACTAAATAAAGTCGTAAATGACCATAAATCACCTTTAGCATAAAAATTTAAATCCGTATAAGTTTCTTTAAAAGTTGCTTTATCAGTTACTGGAGGAACAGTGACTTCTAATTCATCATTATCTAAAGTAAAGTTATAAACATTATCATCTAAACTCGATAAGATATAACCTAATCCATTAGTTTCATCATAAACATAATTGCTAGATCTATAGACAGTTTGAGCTACTATTTGATTACCTTGACTATCTCTATCTAGAACTTCTAGTTTATAGTTATCAGTTATTGATGCTAATTTATCTTGAATATTGCTAAATTCTTTTGATTCACCAACTTCTAAAGTTAAAGTAGTTTTATCACCATTACTCGCTTCTAAAAGCAAAACAACATTGCCAACATTTGCTAATACAAGTGTATTTGAGTTCCCATTACCTCCTTCAATGTAACTTGTAACACCAGATTCATCACCACTTAATACATACGATTTAAATGTTAATTCTTCTTGTGTTTCATCTTTATATCCGATGTATTCATCTAATTTAATATCCATTCCTCGTTCTAGATTATCTAATGAATTTTTCATATAGAATCCAGTTTCAACTTGGTTTTCTACTATTGCTTCATTAGAATCACAACTAGAAACTAAGAATGTAGATAATGCAATAAATGACAAAAACAATTTTCCTTTTTTCATCTACTTTTCCCCCATCGCCAAAATTATTTTATTAATTGTCTTTCTTAAATTAAATTTAAAAATTGCATTAATTTTTCATTAATAAAAAAAATAAAAAACGGATGTAATCATAATATTTACAAAAAGTAAAATTTGATTTTTAATTAAAATAAAAGCTTATCAATTGACTTTAATAACTAAATATATACTAGAAATCGACTAGTCTAGTACCATCTTTTAATTCAAAGTCAACTTATTTTAATAATCTTAAAAATATTGAATGCAATATTTTTAAGTTCCTATCTAAAAAATTTGTTGTTTAAGTATTTCTTTTTTTATATAATCTAGTTGCTTTTAAAAACATATGTTATGGAGGTGATTTTTATTAATTATGAAAATAGCAAATAATCCTATTCGAGTTTATGCCCTAGGAGGTCTAGGTGAAGTTGGTAAAAACACCTACTGCATTGAAAGCGAAAAAAATTTAATTATCATTGATGCCGGCGTTAAATTTCCAGAAGATGATTTAGTTGGCGTTGATTATGTTATCCCTAATTATCAACATTTAAAAAATAATCAAAATAAAATTAGAGGATTATTTATAACTCATGGTCACGAGGATCATATTGGAGCTATTCCTTTTTTAGTTAAAGCTGTAAAAATTCCTGTAATTTATGCTCCAAAACTTGCCTGTGCTTTAATAAGACAAAAATTAGAAGAAAAAAGAGTTAAAGAAAAAATAAACCTAGTTGAATACGATGAAAACAGTGTAATCACTGCTGGTGAATTCAAGGTAAGTTTTTTTAGAGTAACTCATTCAATTCCTGATTCATTTGGAATTTGTATTGACACAAGTGAAGGTCGAATCGTAACAACTGGTGATTTTAAAATTGATTTAACTCCTGTTGGACCTGATATTCAACTTGCAAAAATTGCCGATATTGGAGAAAGTGGCGTAGATTTATTACTTGCAGATTCAACTAATGCTGAAAAACCTGGTTGGACACCTAGTGAAAAAAATGTCATTCACTCAATAAATGAAATCTTTGATAAAGCACCTGGTAGATTAATCATTTCGACATTTAGTTCAAATATTTCGCGTATTCAACAAATTATTCAAGCTACTATTTCTCATCATAAAAAAATAGTAATTGTTGGTCGAAGTATGGTTAATACTATCGAATATGCTAGAAAATTTGGTTATATAAAAATTCCTTCAAGCATATTAAAAACTGTTGATAACATCGAAGATCTTAGAGAAAGCGAAACAGTAATTTTGTGTACCGGAAGTCAAGGTGAACCAATGGCTGCTTTAAGTAGAATTGCTAATGGAACATTTAAAAATTTACATATTATCCCTGGTGACACTGTTGTCTTCTCTAGTTCACAAATTCCTGGAAATGGCGGAAGCATTAATAGAGTTGTTAACTTATTAACGAGAATGGGAGCTGATGTTATAACTAATAGTGTTTTTAGAGAAATTCACTCTTCAGGTCACCCTTCGCAAAAAGAACTTCAATTAAATTTAAAATTATTTAATCCAAAATATTTTATGCCAGTCCATGGTGAATACCATATGCTTAAACTTCATGGCGATATTGCTAAAAGTATTGGTATCCCTCAGGAAAATATCTTTATCTGTGCAAATGGTGATACTTTAGTCTTAGAAAATCATCACATTCACGACGGAGAAAGAATTCAAGCAGATGATGTTTATATTGATGGTAACGATATAAATGGAGTTAGTACTGCTGTTATTAGAGACCGTAAAATCTTACAAGAAGATGGAATGGTTAGCGTACTTGTTTGTTTAGATAGTAAGACTAATGATTTAAAAATTTACCCTAAAGTTATAACTGCTGGATTTGTTAATTATGGTAGTGGGGAAGAACATCTAACTCGTCACGCTTCAATTCAAGTTTATGATGCTATCAATGAAGCACTAAGAAATGGAAGAGTTACTTTTGGAGATATCAAAAATATTATTCGAAGTGTCGTAGGTAAATATTTCTATCGTAAGACACAACGTAATCCAATGATTATTCCTTTAGTGATGAATGTTAATAAAATATGATTATTTTAGCTAGTTCATCACCACGAAGAATTGAGTTATTAAAATCTTTAAATGTTGATTTTCAAATAGTTAAACCAACATTTAACGAATCTTTAATTTCTAAAAATAAAAAACATTACGCTTTGCTTGAAGCTAAAAATAAGATCTTTTCTATCAAAAACCCTGCAAATCTCAAAGATTTTATCATTTCTTCTGATACAATAGTTGTCTATAAGAATAAGATCTATGGTAAACCAAAAGATTTAAATGAGGCATTCAGTTATTTAAAAACTTTAACAGGTCGCACTCATAAAGTTATAACTGGAGTTGTAATTTACTACAAAAATAAACTTTATCTTAAGGAAATAAAATCTAAAGTTAAATTTAATAAATTAAGTGATAACGAAATAAATACTTACTTAAAAGAAGTAAATGTTTTAGATAAAGCTGGAGCATATGCTGTTCAAAATAAATCTAGTATAAGTCTAATTAAAAAAATAAAGGGAAGTTACACCAATGTTATGGGCTTCCCTTTAGAATATATAAAAGAGATGTTAAAAGAATTTAATTTTCTCTAATAAAACTATCATTTAATCTATTGATATAAGAAGTTTCTTCATTTTTTAAAATTCTAATTGTTTTATTACTTAAAGTTATTTCAATTTCACCATTAAAATTATTCACTAAATAATAGTAATTATCATAAAAAATATTAAAGGTTGAAGAAGAAAAATCATCTAATAAAATAACACTATCTTTATCTAAAATTAGAGGACTATTTAACGATGAATAAATTCGATTATTAATTGGAGTTTTTTCACACATTTCAATGATTTCTAAGTTACTTGAAACTAAAGCACCTCTTAGACCCCTAGTTATACCACTACTTCCTAAACTAGTTGAAAAACAAATGCCATCCGCATTTGGTTTTTCTAAATAATCGTCATTTATTGAAACATTAAAATTTAAAGAATTACCATTTATTGCTTCAATTCTAATTTCATTAAGAGCATAAAAAGATTTATCACTAAATCTACACCTTAAAAGTCTTACTTCTTTTTCTAAATAATTTTGATTTATTAATTTTTCTATTACATCTTTAAAATTATCTAAAGTAAATTCACACAAAAAACCAAGTTTTCCTTCATTAAATCCAATAAATAATGGATTAACATTACCATAAGAATGGATGGTTCTTAAAAAAGTGCCATCTCCCCCTAAAGAAAAAACAATTTCTGGATTATCTTCGTCGATTTCAAATCCATTTTCCATTAATATATCAATTAATTCATCTTTTAACTTAAGACATTTAGGAGTACTTTTACTCGTTATATAAAATCTCATTTTGCTTAACCTTTAAAAAACTACTTAATTATTGTATCATAATAAAAACGAGGAATTAATAAAAATGGCAACAAATATTGAAATTGAAGCAAAAGTATTAATTAGTGAACAAGATTATAAAAGAGTAATCAAGTTTTATTCAAAAGAGAACGCAAATAAAATTAAACAAGTTAATTACTATATCGATACCGATAGTCTATATTTAAAAAAATATGGCATAGGTTTAAGAATAAGAGAAAAAGGTTATTATGTTTTAACTTTAAAAGCTCCAATGGGTGAAGGATTACTAGAGAAAAAAGAATCTATTACTGAAAAACAATTTTTAGACTTTAAAGATAAAAATATTTTCCCTAATGGTGATGTTAAAAATTTCTTAATGATGCTTGGCGTTGATATTTCTAAATTAAAAATTCAAACAAAATTAGTAACTGATCGTATTGAAATCGATAATTATGCTAGTGGTGAAGTTTTTTCAATCGATAAAAATACATATAATGGCATTGTAGATTACGAGCTTGAAATGGAAGGTGAATCCTTAGAAAGAGCTAAAGCTGCTTTAAAAGCTAGATGCGAAGAATTAAATATCGAATATAAAGATAATGAAAAATCTAAACAAGTTCGCGCAATGAATACTATTAAAAAATAGTTTAAATTAGTCTTTAATTAGTAACAAAAAAGCGCCTAGAATAATCTGAGAGGCGTTTTTATTTTTAAAAATATATGATTTTTAAAGGCTTTTTAACTATTTAGAAGAGTTTTCTTTTAAAAAATCTTCATAATCTTTTTTACATTCAGGACAATTTTCACAGCTTTCATTATCTAAAGAATGACGTAAACAAGCACTTCTAGCTACTCTTCTTGCTGCTGGGATAAACGATCTTATTTCCTCTTCATTATAACCTACTTGAATTTTTGTATCGTCAACCATAATTGGTCTTTTTAAGCAAGATGGATTTTGTTGAATAAACCTAATAAGTTCATTTACACTCATCGAATCGATATCAATTTTCCCTTCTTTTATGATATTACTTCTAGTTGAAATAATATCATCGGTTCCATTTTCGCTTTTAGCGAGAATTTCTTTTAATTCAGTTGGATTTAATACTGAAGAAAATATATTTTTTTCAACATAAGGTATATGTTGTTCATCAAACCATTTTTTTACTTTTTTACAGCTACTACAACTTGGAGAAGTATATATTTTTACCATAAGTCACCTCCTAAATCATTATATTATAAATTAAATTTAAAAAAATAATAGTCGTTATTTAATATAGTTTAGTATCTCAGCAAAGTTAGTAATATGATTGCATATTATCTTATCTAAATCTTCTTTTTTAGCATAACCATACTCACAAAAACACATATCCATTTTTATATTAATACTTGTTAAAAAATCGGTATAACTATCTCCCACATATAGTCCATTAATTGGGACTAATTCAAGTTTATTTAAAATTAGTTTTAATAATTGGACATCAGGTTTAGGAGGATAGTTGTCATCTTGCCCTTGAATATAATCAAAATTAATCATTGATAATTTACTTGATATTAATTTTTGTAAGATGTGATTTGGTTTATTTGAATAAATTATTAATTTTTTATCCTGTGACTTTAATCTTTTTAAAGTTTCAATAACATTTAAGAATGGTTCGCTATTATATTGGTCTTTTTCATATAATTTTAAAAAATCCTGATATTCTTTTTCACTATTTTCATCAAATTCTGTTTTCTTAATTATTGATAAAAAAAGTTTCTTAGCACCATTTCCAATAAAATTTTTGACTTCTTCTTTAGTATAGTGATATGGATAATTGAATTTAAGTAAAAAATCATTACTAGTTTTAGTAAGTCCATTTAATGTATCAATAAGAGTTCCATCAAGATCAAATACAACAAAATGTTTCATAAATTTATTTTAATTCAATCTAATGTTTTAATAAATAGTGACTTTATATTGATTTCTAAATATTCTAATATTTTTCTAACAACCTTGCAAAACTCAATTATTTTTACATTTTTCCGAGTTCGTTACATCGATTTAATAGTATTTTTGCTATTTCATCTTTGTCTTCACTAAGTTTTATTAGTTCACTATATTTAATAGGTTTATCAAAAATATACTTTCTTTTTCTTCTATTTAAATAAGCAACATAAATATCTAAATCTAATCCTCTTTTATAACAATATTCAGCTAAAACTAAAAAACCATTATAAAAATGAGTTAGCTTAGTAAAATAACCTTTTGAAGAATCTTCAGGAAAAATAACTAAGTTTTCCTTATGGATTGTTAGAGCTTCATAACTTTCTTTAATAGTTTTAACAAAACCAATGCCTTGATATGTTGATATTAAATTTAATCCTTTATAAAAAGAATGCACTAAAGGTGCGGCGATTAAACAAAATGCTTTAGCTAAATATTTATTCCAGTGTTTCTTTTGATAATAATAGGTTGTACTTAAATATTTATAAACATCTTTTAAAGAACCATTCATCTCATAAGTTCCAAGTAATCTAACCTGGATTGGACTATATAACTCTAACCTTAATGGACCACTAGATCCCGAATGATTAGACAAAATTAAACTAGATTCTTTAAATGGTTCACCTAAAAATATAAATTCTGGTTTTTTAATGGCAATTTTTGTAATCCATTTCAAAAATTTATATGTTTTAGTAGGCTTTATTTCTTTTCTACTTTTTATTAAATTTTCGTTTTCCATCGATAGAATTATATAGAACTAATCGTGTAAAATAAACATTATTCGTGATAGTTTGGTAAAAAGAGTTGCCAATAAATAGGTTTTTCTTTATTAACTAAAGTAATTATAATCATGTTAATGTTGTCTAAAACGATTATTACTCCTAAAGTTACCGTAATCCAAAAAGCAACATTATAGCTTACTGATTTTTCAAATATCTTGATTAAAGGGGTAAACAAAAACGCCATTAAAGCATATGCTCCAAAGCCATATCCTAAAGCAGGAATTAAACCTGTATATTTAGTAAAATGTAATGGAATATTTGAATAATCCCATAAATGTAACCTTGTAGTTGCTTCGTAAAACCATCCAATAGCCAGCTCACCTGCAAAAACAAAAACTGCAGTTGTTAAAAAATAAGCAATGTGTGAAATTAATTTTGTATTTATAGTTTCAACTTTAAAAACTTTATAACCAAAAAATCTAAAATTGTTTGGTGTTCCTAAAGCTAGATACATCGCAAATACCGCTAAACCATAAGGTGCAATAAATGGTAAAAATTGATATCGATTATCTATTACTCCTAAACTTATCGCTCGAACAATATTTTCTGCAATCCAGCCTAAAAAGCTAGCAACAATCATCACTAATGCAACATAAACAAAATATGTGGTGTGCATTTTAAAATGTTTATTTTCTAAAGTTATTATTCTTCTTCTAAAATTTAAAGCATCTTTAAAATATTCGCTCATCTTTATATATCCATCCATATTTGGATGAATTGTGTCACCTAAAAATTGATTAACATTTTCTTTAAAATATTTATCATGATAAAAATCTAGAATAAGAAACTTTTTCCTTTTACGCAGTGTATTAAGTTTTAAAATCATATCTTCATAAATTGGATTATCAAAACATAGTGATGTAAAAAAGATAATCTTTGCTTTTGTTTTTTCTTTTATTAAGTCGATTATGTTATTAATTGCTCCAAAAGTTGTTTCAGGATTAGTATCTTCGCAATTTCCAATTTCAATATTATTTTCTTTATTTAAATCATTGGTCGATAATTGAATAACAAAATAATTGTAATCTTTAAAATTATTGATGTTTTTACTTAATCTTTCGAAATAAGAATTCTCTTTTTTTGTAGATAAAGTTGTTCCACTTATTGCATCTTTATAAACTAAAGCTCTTTTATCTTTTTTTATAATATCACAAAAAGAAATACCATTAGTTAAATAGCCTTCAGTAATACTACTACCTAAAAAGTAAATCTTTTTCATATTTTTAATAAGCTCTAGCAAATAATACTACATATTTAGCTTTTTTACCACAAACAGGGCAAGTATCATCAAAAGGTAATTCATCAAAAGGGATACATCTAGCAGTTGCTTGATAAAGTTCTTTAATTTTATCTTCGCAAGATTGATCACCACACCACATCATCTTAGCGTAACCACCTTTATCTAAAGCTTCTTTCAGTTCATCTAAAGAATGAACTTCTCTTATATTTTCTAGTAAATTAATAAGGGCTTTTTTATACATTAAAGAATGAATATTAGCTAATTCTTTAGTAATATTTGTTACAAAATTATCGTCAATTCCTAAAAATTCTTTATTGTGATCGACTCTTCTAACAATAACAGCATGGTTTTTCTCAACATCTTTAGGACCGATTTCAATTCTTAAAGGTACACCTTTCATTTCATATTCATTGAATTTCCATCCTGGTGTCTTATCCGATTTATCTAGTTTTGCCCTAAACCCAGCTTTTGTTAAAATTTCTAATACTTCATTGCATTTATCCATTACTCCTGATTTAGCCATTTGAATTGGAATAATTACAATTTGTGTAGGAGCGACATAAGGTGGCAAAACTAAGCCATTATCATCGCCATGAACCATTATAATTGCTCCAATTAATCTAGTCGAAACACCAAAAGATGTTTGATATGGAACTTTTATCTTCCCATCACTATCTAAATAGTTAACACCAAAAGCTTTAGCAAAGCCATCGCCAAAGTAATGACTTGTCCCACTTTGAAGAGCTTTACCATCGTGCATTAAAGCTTCAATTGAATAAGTCTCTAAAGCCCCAGCAAACTTTTCTTTATCGGTTTTTCTACCTTTAACAAAAGGAATAGCTAATAAATCCCTTCCCATCTTGTCATAAACTTCGAGCATTTTTAAAGCTTCTTCTTTTGCTTCATCGCTTGTTCTATGCATTGTGTGACCTTCTTGCCACAAAAATTCACTCCCTCTAAGAAATGGTCTAGTTGTTTTTTCCCATCTAACTACATTGCACCATTGATTATAGAGTTTTGGTAAATCACGATAACTTTTAATAATTTTCGCATAGTGATTTGTAAATAAACATTCACTTGTTGGTCTAATAATTAAGCGATCTTGAATTTCTTGATTTCCACCGATTGTAGCAATTAATGTTTCAGGAGCAAAACCTTCGACATGTTCTTTTTCTTTATTAAATAAAGATTCGTTAATTACTAAAGGTAAATAGACATTTTCGTGTCCAGTCTTCTTAAATTCTTTATCTAAATAATTTTGTATTTCTTCCCAAATAGCATAGCCGTATGGACGATAAATAATAAATCCCTTAACATCGCTATAATCCATTAATTCAGCTTTCTTACATACATCTGTATACCACTGAGCAAAATCGACATCTCTACTAGTAATTTCTTTATTTTTTGTTTCCATTGTTATCTCCTTTATACATATTCAGTAACTTTTTAATAATTTTTTTATCTACAGGTGTCGGCATTGGTTTTTTAGGTGCGATTGCATCGCTAGAAAAATACTCAATTCCACTTTTAACTAGCATTTCAACAGCAGGTAAAGATTTAGAATCATACGACACCATCTTAGAAGTACTAAATTTAGAAAGTCTTCCTAAATCCATCGTTGCTTTAATAAAATTAGGCGAACTAACTTTAACATTGTCTCCAAATTCACAATCAAAAAAGAAATAATCAAATAAACGATATGTTTTATCTTTTAAGTTATAAGCATCCGTATACAAAAATAAAGCAATTTCAAAACCTTTTTCTTTTAAATTTTTAAGACTTTTAATAAGTGTTTCATTATTTTCATTATCAATCAATTCACTAACATTAAATCCTAAAATTAAATTATTTGAAAAATCATTATAATGACTTAAATTTTTAGAAGCGATATCGATTAAATCTACACCAACATTTAATAAAAGTTTAGAACTTCCTTCTTTTTCTTCTTTAAATACCGTGATAACTTTTTGAATCATAATCGAAAAAACTTCTTTTTTCTTATCATACTTAATCGCATATTTTTTAAATTGATCAAAAGATGTAAAAATCGAATTATTTAGCTCTAAAAAAGACATGTATCCAAGAGTTATAACTCTAGTATTAGCAATATGGACGATTGGTCTAAATAAAGCCGTGATTTTTTGACTTCTTATGACATTTAAAACTTCTAATCGATAATTATCGATATTTAAATTATTCTTTTGTTTTCGATCATAAATTGTGTATTTCTTTTTCTCATTTTTATCTAAATTAGTAACTTTATACATAGTATTTAAGCAATTTTCAAAAGTTAAACTATCGAGATCTTTAGTTAAACTTGCGTAAATATAGTAGTCAAAATTTTCAGTTAACCCATATATCTCCAAACTTTTTTCAATCTTATTTTTAAGTAACTCAAGATTAGAACATAACCCATACGATTCATTAGGTAAATTACTTCTATTATCGACAAAAATAATTTCATCTTGTTTACTTTCTGGTAGATAAAATAAAGTTTTTGTAATATTTTTTTCCTCAGCGATAATATTTAAAACTAAATAACGAAGTTCATCAAAATTTGTTAAACAAGGTATATTAGTCTTTTTGTTAAATTTAATGATATAAAAAGCGGCTTTAGAATAGTTACCAGTTTTAAAAGCTTCTTTTATTTCGGTAAGATTATAAATTATTTTTTTAGATATCGTTCTTTTTTCAGTTATTACACTAAAAGGAATATTTGAAAGAGATTTTTCTTCGATAGTAATACCTCTATTTTTATAGTCAACATTGGAACAAACAAAAAGTTTAGAAACTAAATATATCGATTTATTCTTTTTTACTTTATAAAGGACTCTTCTCACTGAATTAGTTAAATTTTTATTTTCTTCAATTGGCTCATCGACAAATTTAACAAGCCATTTATATAATTTTTTAGTTTCGTCAAATTCATCTAAATAACTATCTAAGCTCTTTTTTGTTTTCTTCTTTAAGTTTTTAATATTAAAAACAACTGCTGTATCATTTTTAAAATTAATTAAAACTTTTCTTTCAAAATCTTGTTTTTTTAAAGTTACATTTTTAAATTTTTTAGCTTTTAGATAAAGCGACAAAAAATATAAACCAAACAAAGCAATTATCACTATTGCTAGGATGATGAATATATAAATTGCAATTATTTCATTAGTGTCTAAAAAAATAGTTAAATGCATAACTAAAAGTATACACTAAAAGTGTATGCTTTTATAGTTGAAAGATAAAACTTGATATATCAAAATCGAATATTTTTTATTAAAATAAGTGTTACTGGAGAAATACCCAAGTGGTTTAAGGGGACGGTCTCGAAAACCGTTAGGAGTGAATAGCTCGCAGGGGTTCAAATCCCCTTTTCTCCGCCAAAGAGTCGGAATTAAGTATTCAAAATTATTATTTTATACGAGTCCATTTTAAATAAAAGTGTTTATAAATTATTAAAAAGCCTGCAAAACTCAATTATTTTATAGGTTTTCTAAAGAATTTACCATAAACTTGAGCCATTGGGAAAACATTTATAAAAGCTTTATTATCAATTTCTTTAACTATTTTTATAACTTTTTTAACTTCACTTTTTCTAACTGAAACATGAATAACAAATAAATCGTTTCCACTATAACCGCCTTTACCATTTATAATAGTACATCCATGAGGAATAGCAGCAATTATAGATTGAGATAAATTATAGTTAGGAGTAATTATTTGAATTTCAAATTTCTTATTGGTTGTATTAATTTGATCAACAACAAAAGAAATAACAATCATATACATAACTGTAAATAAGAAAATAATGATTGCCGTTGCTGGTTCTACGCTTTGTAAATCTGGATTAGGAAACAATTCGGTATTTACTGGAATTACAGATAATATCGAATAAATACCAACTACAAATAAGTTAAATAAAGCACTATATTTTCCTATTTGAACAGACTTTCTTTCGCTTATATAAAAAGCAATAATATCTGTTCCACCGGCGGTAGAATCTATTAAATAAGCTAAAGCACTAGCAATACCTGTACATGAAGCAGCAAAAATAACTCTAGCAACTGTCTCTGTCGCCATTTGAGTAGCAATTAAATTTAAAATATTATTTGGATCAGTGCTTTTAAGCAAAATACCAAATCCTGAAGCACAAGCAACATTAAGTAAAGAATAAATCGCAAATTTTTTACCTACTTTAAAAAATCCCAAGAAAAATAAAGGAACATTTACAACAAAATAAAATATCCAATACATCAAATTAAACTAAAAGTCGTTTGCAACAAAACCAGCCCCACATAATTTTAAAATAGCGACCAAAGATTGAGAGATTCCACTAGCTCCACAACTTGCTAAATGATAAATAGTTACCTCGTTAGCTACTTCAGCTGGAATTACATCAAAATTAGGTTGAATAAAACAATTAAATCCAAAAGCGAAGATAAAACCACTTAAAATAGTGACTAATATCATCCAAGTATTATTGAGTATTGAGTTTTGAACTGGGTGATCGTAGAAGTAATTTTTAACTTTCTTTTTTAATCTAATAAAAGCATACATAAGATTAGCAATATTATGTATTTTTTGAAATTCATTCTCAATAATTTTTTTAGATAAATTTTGTATGTTTATATATTTATAATATATAAAGATAAAATTTTTTCTTGTCTAGACTTCTTTTAAGTGGTATATTTTTTATTGATTATGAAAAATGAGGTATTTTAAATGAAGTTTTTACAAATAATTGCTAGTCCTTTCATTAAATTATGGACATGGATTAAAGAAACCGCTTGGGTACAACCATTACTTATCGTTGGGTGTATATTTGCAGTTATCTTCTCAATTCCTTATATCGTTCGTGGTATACAAAATATTTCTACTGATGAAGAAAATAATATGCAATATTATGAAGATCACAGTCTTTCAATGATGGGTGCTTACCATAGAGAAGGCGATGCTTATAATTTCTTAACTGCATATCAAGATGTTCAAAATAGCTTTGAAACATATAAAAATACTGAAAGCTCAGAAGAAGAAAAAACAACTGCTAAAACAGAAATTGATGAATTTGTCGATACTTATGGTGATAAATTTTTCTTTACATTAAGTAAAGACGATTGTGAAGCTTGTGACCAAATGGGTGAAGCATTCGAATATTTGCAAAATAATGCAAGTGATTTAAATGTTGAAGGATTTGATTTAAAAACTATCATTGTTGATCAAGACATGGGTGATGAAAGCGATAGATATGAAGAAATAAGTGCTTTCGAATCTCTATATAATTCTACATCAGGTGCATTTGATGAATTTTATTTAGCTGGACTTCGTGGTTCTTATTATAGTGCTTCTAGTAGCATTGATTACGATACATTAAAAACAAATTGTAATACTTTAGTTGCATCAGATGTTAGTTCAATGCAAGTACCTCTAGTTGTATTAATCGATTTATCTACTAACGAAAGTGGAGAATTTAACAATTTATCTCCTTATGTAGCTAGCCAAGTATTCTTTTCAGTTGATGGAGATACCGCTTCTAATAGAGCTTTACAACTAGCTGATGCTTGGAATTATAATGGTAAAATCTTTGGTTATAATCAAAGTAACAATAACTATACCGCTTAATTAAATAGTAATTATCATTTTGATATGCTTCCTAAAAAGCTTCCCTCCCGGGAAGTTTTTTATAAGTTTTATTTATTTTTCTTTTTATAAAAATCTAATACTATTTTAGGTACTAAAGGAGTTATATCTACTCCACTAAAATAAAGTTCATCAATAGTTGAACTAGAAATAAAAGTGTTAGCACGATGAGACATCAAAAAAACCATTTCGATATCTCGATCAATATATTCATTAGCAGCAGCAAGTTGCCATTCATATTCAAAATCACTAACAACTCTTATACCTCTAATTAAAGCAATCGCCCCTTTTGCTTTAGCATATTCTACGGTTATTCCTTCATAACTATCTACTTTAACATTTTTATAACCTTTAATAGCTTCTTTAATCATCTCTACTCTTTCATTAACACTAAATCGAGATACTTTGCTTTTATTCTGAGCAACCAAAATAATTACTTCATCAAATAATTTACTAGCTCTATTAATTATATCTAAGTGTCCGTTAGTAATAGGATCAAAACTTCCAGGATAAATACCAATTCTACTCATATTATTTACTCCTTAAAATGTACATTAAAGTTTTACTATATTTTAAAAGCTTAAAGTTAAATTTATCTAATAACTCTTTATCTAATTCTTTATCTCTTTCGATAATTATCACTGAATCTAAATTAATTATATTTAATTTATATAAATTATTAACAAATTCTAAATCGATATTATAAATATATGGAGGATCAATAAATACATAATTAAAACTATTGTTTATTTTATTTATAACTTTATAAAAATCATCAAAATGTGTGCAAATCTCAGTTATTTTTAAAGAATTTAAATTATTTTTAATAGTTTTTATAGCTTCTAAATTATTCTCTATTAAAGTAACTTTGGCGCCTCTACTATATGCTTCAATCGCAATAGCTCCACTTCCACTAAAACAATCTAAGAATGTTTTATTTTTAATATCGCCTAAAGAATTAAATAAACCTTCTTTAGCGATATCTTTAGTTGCTCTAGTAATATTTAAAGGAGGTTGTTCTAATTTTCTTCTTTTATAAATTCCACCAACAACTCTAAGCATCAATATCTCCAAATAATTCTTTATCTATTTCGTTATAGATTTTATTAAGTTTATCAAGTTTTTCTTTATAATCTTTTACTAAAGGATGATTATTTAATTCATAAATTCTATTAGATAAAACTTTAGAAGATTCCAAAACTTCTTTAGAATTTTTACTAAAATGTTTTAAATTATCCTCATAATCCATAATCGCTAAATCTTTATAATAAGAAAGAAGTTTAACTTCATCATCGTTTTCCATTTTTAGTTCGCTATCAATAGCATCTTTATATTCTTTCAAATTATGTATTAAATCTTTAAGCTCAAAACATTTATTAATTAATTCAATATCCATATTTTAATGATAGCATAGACCTACATTTTTTTAATAAATAAAGATATAATATTTTTATGAAAATTTTTAAAATTGTAAAAGATAACAAAAAAAGTTTAAGAGAAAAATCATTAGAAATAACATTCCCTTTAGATAAAGAATTAGAAGATACTTTACTTGATATGGTTGAATATTTAAAAATTAGTCAAAATGACGAATTAGCTAAAAAGTATCATCTTCGAGGTGGTGTAGGATTAGCTGCTCCACAAATTGGAATAAATAAAAGAATGTTAGCAATTTATGTGGAAATGGACGAAAAAGTATACGAATATGCTTTAATAAACCCTAAAATAATCTCTGAATCAGCAAAACTTACTTATTTACAAGGTGGAGAAGGCTGTTTATCAGTAGATTCCGAACATAATGGTTATGTTTATCGTCACTACAAAATAAAAGTTCAAGCTTTTAATTTATTAACTAATAAAGAAGAAATTTTAGAATTTAAAGGATATTTAGCAATTATTGCTCAACACGAAATAGATCATCTAGATGGTGTTTTGTTCTATGATCGCATCAATAAATTAAATCCTTTTGAAGTTAGAAAAAATAGCATTGCTATTTAATAGAGCTATTATATTGATATATTTTATTTAGTTTATAAATATAGTCGGATAGTTCAGTTGTCGAAGTATCACATTTTTGATTTATCCGCATTTTAATAACACTAAAGCAACCTTCCATTAAAAATACATTAGTGTAATTAACAAACTTTTTATCATTTCCAGAAGTAGCATAATTATTATAAAAAATTTCTTCGATTATAGAATTCGTAAAAAGTTTCTTTGGAAAATTAGGATCAACATTGTTATTAATTAAAAGTTTAGCAAACTTATAATTATCTTTAATATAATCTAAAACTTTTTTTAATCTCTTCTTTAATGGAATATTAATATTCTTAGATTCATTAATATAGCTCATAATGTCTTCAATGAAACGGTCTTCCATGAACTGGAGTAATTCTATTTGAGAATTAAAATGTTTATAGAAAGTACTTCTATTTATACCTGCAACATCACATAATTCTTTAATTGAAACATTATAAATACTCTTTTCTTCTAATAAAGAAATTAAAGCATCTTCTAATAATTTTATCGTTAATCTTGCTCTTTGATTTAACTCTACCATACTCCACTCCTATAAATGCAACACTATAAAAAAATATGTTGATTTTATAACAAAATTATAGTCGTTATGTTGTTGTTAAATCAACACTTGTCTACTAAAATTATTATATAAATCAGGAGGTGAATTTCATGAGTGAATATATTGTTGAATTTATAGATGTAACTAAAGAATTTCACGTCGGAGATACGATTATTAAAGCTAGTGATAAATTAAATTTTAAAATAAAAAGAGGTGAGTTTTGTATCATCGTCGGACCTAGTGGTGCAGGTAAAACTACTTTATTAAATTTACTTGGTGGTATGGATAGTTTGACTAGTGGAAAAATTATTGTTGATGGAGAAGATATATCTACTTATAACGATAAAAAGTTAACAATGTTTCGAAGAGAATCTATCGGATTTGTCTTTCAATTTTATAATTTGATACCTAATTTAACCGCTATAGATAATGTTGAAATTGCAGGAGAAATATCGAAAAACCCTCTAAACTCAGCTGAAACTTTAAAATTAGTAGGACTTGAAGGAAGAATGGAAAATTTTCCAAGTCAACTTAGTGGAGGCGAACAACAAAGAGTTTCCATTGCTAGAGCTTTAACTAAAAATCCTAAATTACTTTTGTGTGATGAACCTACAGGAGCACTTGATTATCAAACCGGAAAAATGATTTTAAAACTTCTTCATGATTTATGTAAAAATAATCAAAAAACAATTATTATCATCACTCACAATAGCGCTTTAACAGCCATGGCAGATCATGTTTTACATCTTAAAAATGGTCAAATTGTTGGTGAAGAATATAATGAATTCCCTAAAGATATTTCGGAGATTGAATGGTAATGAAAAAGACTTATTTTAAGTATTTATTTCGTTCTATTGAACAAGATTTCTCAAGACTTCTTGCTATCTTTCTTATTGTTTTACTAGGTATTGGATTTTTAGTCGGTTTAATGTCAACCTCTCCAGATTTATATGCTACTGCCGATAAATATTATGATGATACTAATTTTACCGATATTTATCTTCAATCAACCATTGGTTTCGACAAAAAAGATAAGGATTTTATAAAAGAAAATTTAGATGATGTCTATTTAATCGAAGATTCTTATCAAATCGATGAATTTGCTTATTTAAATGAAGAAGAAAATAGAATCTTATCTAGAGTTATGACTAAAGACTTTTCTTCAAATAACTCGATTGATGAATTAACTTTAGTAAGTGGAGGGTTTCCAACTAATCTAAATGAATGTGTTGTTTTAGAAACTTATCCAAGTATGACAAAAGTAAACATAAATGATTATGTTTATATTCCTGACCCAAATAATGAAGATAATTATATAGAATATCAAGTTAGTGGTATCGTTAAAGATCCTAACTATTTATCTAAACAAGATATCACTACAACTATTGGAAATGGTAATATCGATGCTGTTATTTATATCGATAAAGATAGTTTAAAAGATGCACCAATTACAATGATTAAAATGACTTTTAATGATACTAAAAAAATGGATAGTTTTAGTGATAGTTATGATGATTATATTAATAAAAAAGTTGAAGATTTGCAGGGTTTTCGAGAAAATTTGATCGATAATCGAGTTAATGGATTAATAGATTCTACAGTGACTAGTTCAATTAATTTTATATTTAATCAATCTTTTAATTCAATGAGTGAAATAGAATCTTTTATTAATAACTTGGAAGATTCAATAGCAAAAAATATTTATCAATCAGCATATTCTTTAATAAAAAATACTGTATCTAATCAAATAAACGAACAGCTTAATCCTAGCGAAGCAGTCATTTATGTTTTAAGTAGAAAACAAATTCAAAGTAATGTGATTTTTGATACAGATGCTAATAAAGTTAATGCTGTCGCTGTAGTTTTCCCAATCTTCTTTTTCATAATTGCTCTTCTAGTTTCAATTACTTCGATTACTAGAATTGTCAATAAAGATAGACAAATGATGGGAACTCTTAAGTCATTAGGTTATTCAAAAGGATTAATTTATTTAAAATATTTCTTATATTCAGCATTAGCTTCAATTTTAGGAGCAATTGTTGGTTCAACTATTGGTATCTTTGTTTTACCTTATATTATTTGGTCGATTTATACATCTTTATATAATTTACCTTCTTTAGTTTTCACATATCAATACGCTATTATCATTATATTTTCCTTAATAATGGTTCTACTTATAGTATTAGCTGCAACTATCATCTCATTTACTTGCTTAAAAGAACATGTTTCTAATTTAATCACTGGAAAAGCACCTTTGCCTGGCAAAAAGATTTTACTAGAAAGAATTACATTTTTGTGGAAGAGATTGCCATTTTCTATAAAATCAATGTTTAGAAATGTCTTTAGATTTAAAAAGAATTTAGTAATGATAATTATAGGTATAGGTGGTTGTACAGCTTTACTTTTAACAGGTTTTGGAATTAGTGACTCATTAGGTGTTTTACAAAATGATCAATTTAATACAGTTTTAAAATATGATGTAATGCTTAAAATGTCTAATCCTAGCTATGATATAAATCCAGTAAATGACTATGAAAATACTTTAATATACACTTATGAAGCTAATGTAGAAGGTTATAAAGAAGATATTCCAATTACAATTATAGGAGGTAGTAGCGACTTAATAAATTATGTCGATTTACCAAGTGATTTTAATGAAAATTCTGTAATAATTACTTCACAAATTAGTGATTTATTAGATGTAAAAATAGGAGACTCAATCGATTTAACTTTAGATGATTATAATCAAGATTTACCATTTAATTTAAAAGTTAGTGGAATTACTACTAACTATATAAATAACTATGTATATCTAGGAAGTGAAGCTTTTAAATCGTATTTTCCTAATTTAATAGAAAATGGATATTTAGTTAAACTTGATATGAGTGATGATGAAATTAAAGATTTATTAGATGATATATTAACTAATGATGAATATTCATCATTAGGATTAAGTGCGACTTCAACTACTTCTATTAAAAATATGTATTCAAGTGTCTTAGATAATTTAGGATATGTTGTTTTAATAATAGTATTAGTGTCTGGTGCTTTAGTAGCTATTGTTACTTATAACTTAACAGATATTATTATTAATGAAAGAGTTAAAGAAATAGCTACTTTAAGAGTTAATGGTTATACATTAGGTCAATCTCTATTTTATATTTATAAAGAAATTATCTTTATGAGCGTTGTCGCAATATTAATAGGATTAGGAGCTGGTGTCTTATTACATTTATATGTAATAAGTAGTATTAGTAGTATTGGATTAACTTTTGGAACTAGTCTAGCTTGGCAAAGTTATATTTACTCTATTTTATTATCTCAAGCTTTTGTTGGTATTACTGCAATAATCTTTTATCCAAATGTTAAAAAGATTAGTATGACCGAAGCTTTAAAATCAGTTGATTAATCTTCAATTTTATTTTGTTTAACTAATAATTTATCAATAGTTCCGTTTTTATCAATAGCTAAAACTTTAATCGTTAAATTTTTGTAGTGAATTATTTCCCCGACTTTAGCAAATTTATCGTCGAGTAATTCTAAGCAGAATCCACCAATAGTAACATATTCTGTTTCGATTTCATTAAAATCTAAGTCAAATAAATCACAAAAATCTTCCAAATTTAGTTGCCCATCGATGATATAGGATCCATCGTTTCTTTTAGAAACAATGGTTTCAGGATCATCTTTTTCATCCCAAATTTCACCTACTAACTCTTCTAAAATATCTTCCATTGTAAGAATTCCTTCAACACCACCATATTCATCCATAATTAAGGCAAAGTGTTGTTTTTCTTTCTTAAAAGTCTTTAAAATATCGTTAATTTCAGTAGATCTAGGAAATCTTAAAGGCTTATTTAACATTTCTTTAAGATTAATATTTTCATGATTAATTTTAGCCATCATTAAATTTCTAGTTTTTACATAGCCAATAATATTGTCGATAGTATCTTCATAAACTGGTACTCTTGTATATTTATATAGCTTTGGATCATCAATAATCTCGTTAATATCATCTTCAATATCAATTGCATAAATATCGACTCTAGGAGTCATTATTTCATAAGCTTCACTATGGGTATAAATTATTGCATCATGAAGTAAATTAGCTTTGTCTTCATCAACGGCTCCTTGAGCTTCAATATCATCGACCATTTCATGTAGATCATCTTCGTTAATTTTTATATCTTTTACTCCTTTTCTAATAGGTAAAGTAAGTAACGAACCAAAATTACTAACTAAAAAAGTAATAGGTAAACAAATATAATTTAAAATTCTAATAACCTTTGAATATAATATAGATAACTTAAAGTTATAGATTTTACCAATAGATTTAGCAATTATTTCACCAAACAAAATCTTAATAATTAAACAAATAATACTTGCAATAAATCCCCAGTTTTCACTTGTCGCTTCACTAGGATTAGTTAAAACTAAAAAGCAAAGATTTACACCAACTAAAGTCGAAATAGAATCAAGTCCAGCATTAACAGTATCATTTAATAATAAAATAGTAGAAATCGTTTTATCGTAATTTTTAGTTAATCCATAAGCATAACGAACACTCTTTTTATTATTAATTTTCATCTCTTTTTCTAGATGTAAAATATCGACACTACCATAGACCATATCACTACTAGAGAAGAAAAAGCTTAGTAAAAAGAAGATAATAACAATAGCGATATAGATAGTTATTAAAAGTTCTCTATCGTCCATTTGGAATACCTCTTCTTTTAATAGGTATTTCATCGATATCTTCAACTAATTCTTCTAAAATATCTTCCATCGTAATAATACCTATTACTTTATTATCTTTAGTTACAATACCTAAATGTGTTTTTTCTTTATTTAATTCTTTAAAAACATCATCTATATTATCATTAATATCGACATAAATAGGTTTAAGTAAAATAGATCTAATATCTAAATGTGGATCTAAAACATATTCTTCAAAATAAGTTTTAATAACTAATATTCCAATAATATTATCTTCATCATTATCATATATTGGAATTCTAGAATAAGGAACATTAGAAATAACTTTATTTAGTTTATCTATCGTTAAATTATCAATATTTAGTGAAAGAACTTTATCTTTAGGAGTATAAACATTTTTAACTTTTAAAGTATCAAAATTAAAGATATTATCGACTATTTCTTTTTCATCATTTTCAAATAAATGTTCTTCTTTATCTTCGGTTCCATTTTCATCATTAATTGCAACGCTAACAGATTGCATTAAATCTTCTTTAGAAAGTAAATTATTATCTTTAACTTTAAAAACTTTATGAACACACCATAATATTCCTTTAAATAACATTATAATTGGATAAAGTAAACAAAATACAAAGCTTACTGGATAAGCTAAAATTTTAGCCATTCTATTAGGAATTGCTTTCGATAATATTTTAGGAACAGTATCGCTAACGATATATACTAAAAATGCCATTACTACAGTTGAAAGCAAAGCTTCAACACCATCACCTAAATTATATTTAAGACATAAATTGTAAAATAATAAAGCGCTTAAAAAAGACATAAAAGTCTGTACAATATTATTTCCGACTAAAACCGTAATTAAAGTATTATCAAACTTATCAATTAATCTAGAAACAAGTTTAGCTGTAAAATTACCTTTATTTGCTAAAGATTTAAAATGATATTTATTACAATTAGAGTAAGCATTTTCACTGGCACTAAAAAGACCACTTACTAATAGTAAGATAGCAATAATTAGCCAACACACCCAAGTTGGCATTCCTAGCACTATATCATAATTACTCGGTAAGGGGTCACTTGCTGTATCTAATAAAATCTGAAAATACGGGTCCACTTAACTTCTTCCTCAATAATTAATATTATAAATAATTTTTTAGTATATTCAATATATAATTAACACTAGCATATTTCTATTAAAATAGTTGAGATTTGCAAGGTTTTTTAAAAATTAAAATGAGTTTTCATTATAATAATAACAAAAATGAAACTATAACAATACCTAATAAAATGAATAAAAATGAATATCTACTTTTATATTCATTTAATGTTTGAGGTATTAATTCTATAAAAATAACAAATAATAAACTACCAGCACTAATACTAATTAGCACTCCAACAAATAAATCATTTATTGAAATAGTTGAGATAAAATAACTAATAATTCCAAGTATTAAAGCAGGTAAACTACTTATTAAAGTCATTAAGATACTAAACTTAGTAGACTTACCACTACTTAAAAAGGATGAACACATTGAAAATCCAATAATCAAATTATGAATTAATAACACTATACTAAAAATAATTCCTTCTAAAGGAACTTTAGAATCACTAATAAAACTTAATCCTAAAGTAATGCCTTCAGGAACATTATGTACAAAAATAGCTCCTAAATATATAAAACTAGTTATTAATAAAGAATTAGAATTATTAAATAATTCAATAGAATGAGCATGATCTTCGCAAGGTTCTTCATCGTTATGATCTTCCTTATGATGATGAGAAAATTTATGAATTAATTCATGTAATAAAAAGAATAAAACTCCACTAATTAAAATAATACCTAAAGATAATAAGCTACCATATAAATCATTATTAAAATATAAATTTAAGTGTTCAAAAGAATGTGAAAATAATTCAACAAATAAAAATGCTAAAATAGCCCCTAAAGAAAAATTTTGTAAGAAAATAAATATTATTTTAGGTAATTTCTTACTTAATAAAGATAAAACACTACCAATCAATGTAGCTATAAATGTACCTAAGAAAGTAAATAAAAACATGTAAACCATAATTAATATATTAGTTCAAAATTTAATAGATAAAAAGAATTAGAGTAATATTTATTAAGATATAAAAGAATTTAATTAATTTAGTTTAAATTTGAGGTGTCATAAAAACTTTATAAATTAAATAAGATACATTTATAGTTCATATTTTTAAAAATACATCTATAAAACAAAAAAGCTCGCGGTGAACCACGAGCCTTTTTGTTCGGATTTATAAATATGTCAATTTTACTTTCTACTGCTTCCTAAATAATTTTTAAAATCAGGATAGAATAAATGTTCATATTCTCCTTCAACATTTCTTTCTTTGCTACTATTTTCATTTAATCCATATTTTCTTTTTAATTCTTGTTCATACTTTCTTAAATTCATATCTTTTTTGCCTCCTAGCGACTATAAATATAGTATCTTTTTCATATTAATCAATTAAAAAGAGACGATTAAATCGAAGAAAAAAGCGCTTACATAAACTTTTACATTTTAAAATAATAAGAATAAATCGATATTTTATTAATTAATAAAATAAATTTATGAAAGTGTTTACAATTTAACTAGTTTTAAAATAATCAAACCTTGATTCACCTTTAATATTAATAACTTCTCTACTTTCTTTTTCTTCTTTAAAGTTTTTACTTTCTTCAATAAGTAATTTAATTATTAATCTTAAACATTTTTTAATAGTGGTTTTTTCTATTTCATTAAGCTTATTATATGTCTTTATTAAGCCTATTAAAGTCTTAACAAGATTAGACCTAAATTCAATGATATCTTTTGCTTTAGTTCCTTTGATTAATAAATAACATAAATTAATGAATTCTTTTCTTTCTTCTTTAGGTAAATCTTTAACATATTTACTAATTGCAATATTTAATGTTTTACTAGTAGAAGATAAATAAGTTGCAAATATAAAGTGATTATTTTTATCTATTATCCAGCTAAATAAATCGTGTTGTAATAAACCTTTAGTACTACTACTTATTATATAAGTATCTAAAGGATTATTAAAAACCATTCCAAAAATTGACATCGATGGAACAATAGTTATTATTTTATTTTTTGTAATTTCATCATTTACTTTTATATTTAATCCAGGTCCATCAAAATTAAAGACATTTACTATTTTATTTTTTACTCTTTTATATGAAAAATAACTAGCATATAAAGCTAAGTTTCCGCCTTTAGAATGACCGCCTAAATATAAGTTTTTAATTCCTTTAAGTTTCAATTTATTTACATAGTTTTTTGCACTAATTTGTGAAGGAATTGTATCTAAATAACTTAAATTAAAATCTTCTTTCCACCCAATTATAGATAAATCAGTCCCACTAAAAGAAACATAAATAGTATTGTGACTAATTTTTACACTTAAAGAACAAAATTGCTTTTCAGATTTTTTAGAAATCTCACGCTCAAAATTAAATATTTTAAGATCTTTAAATCGTTTTGTTCTTACTAAAACTTTTAAAAATCTATTTCTAGGAGTTTCAATATCTGCTTTTTTAACTAATTCAGGATAAAGAAAATATATATGTGTAGCTTCCTTTATTGTTAACTCATAATTTTCTTTATCTAGCATAAAATAAAAATGATAATAAGATAAATTAGCAAATATTAAAGCATCGATAATATTAAAATTTAGTTCATTAAAATCATAATTTCCAACTCTTTCTAAATAACTAAATAGGTAAGAAACATTGTATTTCATATGATTATTTTAGTTTATTTCAAAGTAAAAGTCCAAAAAATATTGGACTTTTACAAGGTTTTTAATGAAAAACAAATTATTTTTTAAGTAAACTACAATTCTCTATAACCTTTGCTTTTAAAGATTCTGGAACTTCTTCATATTCGTAAAATTCACGATTAAAGAACCCACTACCTTGAGTTAAAGCTTTAAGTTTTGTAACATAATCCATCGTTTCACTTTCAGGAATTGTAGCAATAATTACACTAGTATCATCTTCTTTATCGTTAACTTCTTGAACTTTAGCTCTTCTACTATTTAAGTCACTTAAGACATCACCTAAATATTGATTACTGATATTAATAGAGATTTTAAGAATTGGCTCTAAAATAGTAGGTATACAGTGCATATAAGCTTCTTTAAAAGCTAATATTGAAGCCATTTTAAAAGCTAATTCATTGCTATCAACTGGATGATATTTTCCATCAAGTAGTGTTGCTTTAACGCCAATTACTGGGAAACCTGCAAGTAAACCACTTTGTAAAGCTTCATAGAAACCTTTTTCTACTGCAGGGAAATAGTTTTTAGGAACACTTCCACCAAATATTTCTTCAGTGAATATACTTTCTTTTGCTGGTGAAAATTCCATTTCAACAACTCCATAAAATCCACTTCCACCACTTTGTTTAATATATTTTCCAGTGGCTTTTGCTGTTCCTTTAATTGTTTCTCGATAACAAATCTTTGGATCTTCTGTTAATAAATTTAAAATATAAGTATTTTTAACTTTATCAATTACATATTGAAGATGTGATTCACTAAGACCACCAAGTAATAATTGTTTAGTTTCAACATTTCGTTTGATTTCTAATGTTGGATCTTCTTTTTTAAGTTTAGCTAAAACAGGATTTAGTTTTTCTTCATCTTTTTTATCTTTTAAACTAATCGCTTTAAAGCAAACGGCAGTTGGGAATTTAATTTCTTTATAACAAATATAATTATTTTTATCGCATAAAGTAAAAGCGGTATTAATTTCATCTTGTTTAGAAGTTGCAACAATATCTCCAGCTATTGCTTCCGTGATATTTGTTTGTTCTTTACCTTTTAAAGTAAATAAAGAAGATATTTTAATAGATTTACTAAGTTCAGGACAATATACTTCATCTCCTAAATGTAAAACACCGCTATCTATTTTAAGAATATTAATTGTTCCTAAATAAGGATCAACCATCGTTTTAATAACATAAGCACTAAAAGGTTCAGTAACATCAGTTTTTCTTTCGATTTCTTCACCTTTTTCATTAACGCCAACATAAGGTTTTAAATCTACAGGACTTGGCATATAGTCAATAAACATCGATAAGATTGTATGAATACCGATATTATTTAATGCACTACCAAAGATAACCGGAACAAGTTCGCCTTTTAAAACACCACTTCTTAAACCAATTCTAATTTCTTCATTGGTTAAAGGTTCACCGCTAAAGAATTTTTCAAGTAAGCTATCATCAGTTAAAGCAACTGCTTCACAAATCGTATTATGTAATTCAAAAACTTTCATCTTTTTATCTTCATGAATTACATCATCAACACATTCCTTACCATTATATTTTCTAGCTTTAAGTGTTACTACATTAACAAATCCATCAAAGTTATCGTTATGTCCTAAAGGATAAGAAAAAGGAACACAAATTTTGCCTAATTTTGTAGTAATATCGTTCATTATATCTTCAAAATTTGGATTGCCTTTATCCATCTTGTTAACAAAAATTAAAGTAGGAATACCTCTTTTTCTTAACATTTTAAAATGTTTAATTGTTCCAACTTGAACTTTACTACTAGCATCAATTACTAAAACTGCTCCTTTAACACTTCTAGTTACGCTTAAAACTTCCCAAATAAAATCATCATTTCCAGGAATATCTAATAAATTTATTTTGTGATTTTCATAAATTACAGGAACAATACTAGTAGAAACACTACTAAGCCTATTTTTTTCTTCTTTTAAATAATCACTTATTGTATTTTTCTTCTCGATACTACCTTTTTCAGTACCGTTAGCTATCGAGTATATAGATTCAACAAGACTAGTTTTACCACTGCCTTGATGACCAAGTATAGCAACATTTCTGATATTACTTGATTTTAAATCCATCAATGATTCCTCCTATGTAAGCGCTTACATTTTGCTTTAAATAAAGTATAAAGAAGATTTTCTCTTTTTTAAATAGTTAATTATAATTTTTAAAAAATTAAGTTATATTCTTACTTATTTTTAATAGTTAAATCGAAATATGTTCCATTAATTAAATTAATTAAGTCACTTGGATTAAGTTCAACTTGATAACCAATCTTTCCACCAGAAATAATTATTGTATTTAATTCTTTTGCGCTACTATCGATAAAAGTTTGAAATAACTTTTTCATACCTATAGGTGAACATCCACCATGCACATAACCAGTTAAAGGAAGTAATTCTTTTTGATGAATCATTTCAATATTTTTTTCTTTTGCCGCTAAAGCTGCTTTTTTTAAGTCGAGTTCACCACTTGCTGGAATAACAAAAACATAGTGTTTTTTACTTTTACCAACAGTTACTAAAGTTTTAAAAACACAATTAACATCTTCGTTTAGACTTTTAGCTACGCTAATTGCATCAATTCCATCATCTTTATTATAAGTATGCTCAAGATACTTAATTTTCTTACTATCTAAAATTTTCATTACTAAAGTTTTTTCCATAATATTTACCTAAAGTTAATTATAGATATTTTTAATAAACTAATAACAAAAACTTTGATTATTTTTTACTTTCCTATTTTTAAAAATCTGAAACTTGATATAATAAGAATAACAAAGGAGATTCCTATGAAGAAGAAAACAATTTATGTTTCTGGTCTTTTGAATTTTGAGACTATATTGGATGTAAAATCTTTTCCAATCAATTATTTTCCAATAGATTACCCATTCTTTGGAATTAGTTCATCTGTCTCAGGAACTGCATATAATATTTCAAAAGCCTTAACTACTTTAGGAGACAAGATACTCTTGTCTAGTCATGTCGGAGATGACTTATTAGGTCAAACAATTATTAACGAAGTCAAAAAAGCTAAAATTGATGTCTCTAATATCAAAAAAGATCTAGAAGCCACTCCAAATACTGTCGTCTTAGTTGATGCATATAAAAATGCCCAAACTTATTGTGATTTAAAAAATGTACAAGATATCGAATCTAAATTTGAAGAAGAAAAAGATAAAATTGAAGCTAGTGATTTGGTAGTATTATGTAATTCTAATTTCAATAGACCATTATTAGAAAAAGCCAAAGAACTTAATAAAATAATTGCTACAGATGTCCATATCATAGGTGATGTTGAAGATCCATTTAACAGTGACTTTATGAAATATAGTGACATCTTATTTTTAAGTAAAAGAGGAATCGAGAACTATAATTATGAGGATTTCTTAATCTCTTTATACGAAAGATATCATAATAAACTTATCGTTTTAGGTGAAGGTAGAGATGGGGCAATGATTTTAGATTCAACTAAACGAATTATTTACCATATCGATGCTATTACTTTAAGAGAAATTGTAAATACTGTTGGAAGTAGAGACGCTTTATTTAGTTCATTCATACACTTCTATTTAAAAGGTATCGACTCACTTGAAGCTTTAAAACTTGCTGAAATCTTTACAAGTTATAAATTAGGATCAAATGGTAGCGCCGAAGGTTTCTTAAAAGAAGCTAATGTTAAAACTTTAAGAAAAACCACGAGTTTTGCTACTTACGAAATTAAAAAATTCTAATTTTTAAAATATTTATTAACTAATTTACTAAAATACTTATTTTTAGTGTATATTAATTAAACTTTGGAACTTGCTTCTTTATATAATAGCTGCAACTACTATTTCTAAGGAGTAATTCCAAAGTTTTTTTAATTTAAGTAAGATTCTTTGATCTTATCTAATGTTAATTGAACTTTTAAGATTTCTTTATGAGGATATTTTGGACTTTCAACCTTTTTATTTTTAATTAAATCGATAAGTTCAATGAATTCATATTCATAACCACTATATTGATGAGTTAATTTAATTGTACTCAATAATTTTCCATCAGTTTCATATACTTCAATTAAACTAGGATTATTAACATCTTTTACTTTAATATATCCTTTATCGCCATAAATATAACCAGTATTGTTAGTATCTCCTTCAATAGTAGAATAAATTAGACCAATTAAACCATTAGGGTAATTAAATGTTGTAACTTCACTTCTTTCGACCTCATCTACTATTTTTGCAGTTGATTTTAAATTTGTATAATCACTACCGACTAAAGAAAATATAAAATTTAAAGGATAAACTCCTAAATCAAGTAAACTTCCTCCACCTAATTCTTTTTTTGTTACTCTATCTGCGCTTAATAAACTATATCCTAAATTAGCACTTATCATGTAGACATTCCCGATTTGATTAGAATTAATGATTTTTTTAAGTACATCTATATAAGGCATATATCTAGTCCAAGTTGCATCCATTAATAAAATATTTTTTGCTTTAGCTAAAGAAATAACTTCTTTAGCTTCTTTATAAGTCATAGTAAATGGTTTTTCACATATTACCGCTTTACCTTTTTCAATACATCTTTTTATATATTGATAATGAAGTGTATTAATTAAAGTAATATAAATAAAGTCAACTTCTTTTTCGTTAATTAAATCTTCATAATTTAAATAAGTTTTTTTAAAACTGAACTCTTTTTTAAATAAGTCTAATTTTTCTTTTTCCCTACTGGCACATGCAAATAAATTAATTTCATCAAGGTTTTGCAGGGTTTTTAATACTTTAGCAGCGATTTTACTACAACCAATTAATCCTAAATTCATTTTTGTTCCTCTAACTTTTCTTTAACTTTTACTAATAAATCGGTGATTGGCAAATGTTGTGGACAGTTTCTCTCACATTTTCTACATTTAATACAATCACTAGCCTTTCCATTAGTTTTTGCTAGGTTATTATAATACATTCTTTGATGCCAATTATCTTCGCTTTTTATTGCTTCATTATATAGAGCAAAATAATTAGGAATAGGAATGTGCTTTGGACATCCTTCAACGCAATATTTACAACTGGTACAACCTATTTCTTTATTAGAAGTTAATAACATTTGAGCTCGATTAATAATTTCTTTTTCTTCTTTATTTAACGGAACAAAGTTTTCCATATAAGATGTGTTATCGTTTAATTGTTCTAATGTACTCATTCCACTTAAAACAACCATTATTCCTTCTAAACTTGCAGCAAATCTTATAGCCCAAGAAGCATTACTAGCTTCTTTATTAAATTTATGAAATAAAATATCAACATTTTCAGGTAAATTTACTAAATTACCACCTTTAACAGGTTCCATAACAATAACTTTTTTATTATATTTTCTAGCTACTTCATAGCATAGTCTACTTTGAATAGCTGGTGAATCCCAATCTAGATAATTTATTTGTAATTGTACAAGCTCAAATTCAGGATGTTTTGATAAAATTTCTTCAAGTAAATCAGCTTTATCATGAAAAGAAAAGCCAAGATGCTTTATCTTTCCTTCTTTTTGCTTTTTTAAAACAAAACTAAAAGCATCAAGTTTATTAGCAGTAACTAAAGTGTTTGTATTTAAATTGTGTAGTAAGTAATAGTCGAAATAATTAACACCAACTTTATTTAATTGCTCATTAAAGATTCTTTCCATATCTTCTACTTTTTTAAGTTGCATTGTAGGTAGTTTACTAGCAATAGTAAAAGAATCACGAGGATATCTATTCACTAAGCATTCTTTAGCGATACATTCACTTTTATAATTCATGTACATATAAGCTGTATCAAAATAAGTAAAACCTCTTTTAATAAATAGATCTACCATCTCATTTACTTGTTTGACATCAATTTCTTCGCTACCTTTAAGTAAAGGTAGTCTCATTAAACCAAATCCTAATTTTTTCATATTTGCCCCTTTATCTTAAAAATAATTGAGTTTTGCTTGGTTTTTAATCAAATAAACCTTTATATTCACTTTTTAATTCTTTAATTAAATTCTCTTTTTGAAGATCATTTAATTTATCATCTTCATTAGCATATTTATTTGAAGTTAGTTCGTGATAAATAAGAAAAATAACATTGATAAGTGTTATTAAACAAATAAAGGAAAGATTAAAAATAGAAAATAAATTAAATAAATGTTCGTTAGTAAAATTAAAAACACAACTAAAAACAATTAATATCAATAATATGAATGAACACATAATATCAAAAACAAAAACTTTACTTAAATATTTTATATGAATGCAAGTATTGATATTATTATCTTTTTTATATAGTTTATTTAATCTACTTTCTTTCTTTAATAAGAATTTTCTCAAATAAACTAAAGAAACTTTGCTACCTTTAGGTAAACCACTATTAATAAAATATTTATATGTTAACCATAAGAAGAATATAATAAATAAAATCCAAATTAAATTAATCATAAAATAATTTTACAATATCTTTTTAAAGGAGTTAAGAAAATAGATTTTGCTTGTATCAATTATAAGGTGTTTTTCTTATAATTTAATTATGAAAGAAATATTAGGAAATGTTATTTATGGTCAAAGCGGAGGACCTACATCAATAATAAATACCAGTGCTTACTACTTATTTAAAGAATGTTTTAATAAATTAGAAAATAAAATAAAAATTTATGCAATGAAATATGGTATTGAAGGCCTATTAGAAGAAAATATTATTGAAGTTAAAGATAATGATAATTTAAATAAACTTTTAGTCTCACCTGGCGCTTACTTTGGTAGTAATCGATATAAACTAAAAGATGACGATCTTAATGTTTTTAATAAAATATTAGAAACATTTAAAAAATATAACATTAGATATTTCTTTTATAATGGTGGAAATGATTCCATGGATACCATTAATAAAATTTCAACCTATTTTAAAAAGGTTAATTACGAATGTTATTGTATTGGAATAAATAAAACTATCGATAACGATCTTTTACATACTGATTTTTCTTTAGGCTATGCTAGTGCTTCAAAATTTATAATTAACACTATATTAGAAATTTATGCAGATGATAAAAGTTATAAGGTAGGTAGAATAAACATTATCGAGACAATGGGAAGAAACGCAGGTTGGCTTGCTGCTAGTTCTAAGTTATGTTCTTTAAAGGGAGATATTGTTGATTTTATCTTAATTCCTGAAAAATATGTTGATTTAGAAGACTTTTTAATAAAAATCAGCGAAGTTTACAAAAGAAAGAAACACTGTATTATCTGTGTAAGTGAAGGAATTAAAAATCTTAAAGGTGAATTTATTTTTGAAAACGATTTAATGCTAGATAAATTTGGTCATAATCAACTTGGTGGTGTTTCTATTAAACTTTGTGAACTTATTAAAAATAGATTTAATATAAAAACTAGATATTATGAACTTAGTTTATTACAAAGAGCTAATTCAATGTATTTATCTAAAATAGAGGAGCAAGTAGCCAAAGATTTATCAATTTACGCTCTTAATGCTGCTTTAAATAAAGAGAATAACAAAATGGTTGTAATTAATAGATTACCTAATACTAATAGAAATAATTATAAATATGATTTTTCATTAGTTCCTATTAAAGAGGTATCGAATAAAGAAAGATATCTCGATGAAAAGTTTATTTTAAAAAATAAATACGATGTCGATGAAAGTTTTATCGATTATTTATTACCACTAGTTGATGGAGAAGGTGGTTTGCTTGATATCTTAAAGTAAAGTTATCCCTTTTTCTTTATAAAAATTTATTGTTTCTTCTTTCCAGATTGAAGATTGCACTTCTCCAATATGTAATTTTTTAAGCATAAACATACAAATACGAGATTGACCGATACCTCCTCCTAAAGTAAAAGGTAATCCTTCATTTAATATTAACTTATGAAATTTATAATTTAATATCTCTTCTTTATTCAAAAATTTAGCTTGTTTAATTAAAGAAGGACTATCTACTCTAATTCCCATACTTGATAGCTCAAGAGCGTCATCTAAAATAGGATTATAAACATAAATATCACCATTTAATTTCCAATCATCATAATCAGGTGCACGATGATCTTGAGGAATACCATCGCTTAAAGGATAGCCAATTCCTATAACAAAACAGGCTTTTACTTCTTTAATAAATGTATCTACTCTTTCTTTAGGTGATAAATCAGGATATTTTTTAAGCAATTCTTCGCTTGTAATAAAAGTTATTTTATTAGGTAATATCTTTTCGATATTAAATTTTTTAAAAGCAAAATCTTCAGTCTTCTTTATAACACTATAAATTCTTTTAACATAATCTTTTAAAGTTTTGATTGTCCTTTCTTTTTTGTTAATAATGAGTTCATAGTCCCATTGATCAACATAAATAGAATGATAATTATCTCTTATTTCATCTTTTCTAATCGCATTCATGTCGGTATAGATACCTTCATGAACCTCTAAGCCATATTTAGCAATATTTAATCTTTTCCATTTAGCTAAAGAGTGAACTATTTCTATATTATTTTCAAAATCATTAATCTTAAAAGAAACCGGAACTTCAACACCATTAAGATCATCATTGATTCCTGTTTTACTTAGAACAAATAAAGGAGCGGTTACTCTTAACAAATTAAGTTTTTTAGCTAAATGAGATTCAAAATATTCCCTTATTTTTTTAATAGCTATTTCGTTTTCTTTTAAATTCAGATTAGATTTATAACCTTCCTTATATCGATTTATTTCCATAATTTACTCCTTCTTAATTCATTTAAAAAGCCTTTAATTCGAATAAAATTAAAGGCTTATTTTATTAAAAACCTTCTAAAACTCAACTATTTATTTAATTTTTTTGCAAACATCCCAGACACCCCAAATAACAGTTCTTAGATTTCCAACCTTTAAGGCATCTCCAATTATATGAACTTTTCTTTTCTTTTTAAAAGTATTAAGTGGGGTATATCCAATTGAAGAAATAACACTATCAACAGCTACTTTTTCTTCTTTTCCATCTTTATTTATATATATGATATAACTATCATTATATCCTTTAACTTTACTTTCTAAATGAACTTCAACCTTTTTATACTTAAAATAATCCCTTAAATACGAGGAATTTGCTAAACAAACACTATTAGAAACAATTAAGTCATTTAAAGCTTCAAAGATAATTGGAGTTTTACCTTTTCTTTCTAAATCATAGGCAATCTCACAACCAGTTAATCCTCCACCAATAATAGCGACTCTA
This sequence comes from Candidatus Onthovivens merdipullorum, assembly GCA_017694345.1. Classification (GTDB taxonomy): domain Bacteria; phylum Bacillota_I; class Bacilli_A; order RFN20; family CAG-826; genus Onthovivens; species Onthovivens merdipullorum. The sequence continues at coordinate 73,926 of JADIMY010000117.1, forward strand.
TCTCCAACTGTTTCACCACTTAAATAGTTTACAGCATCAATGAATTTCTCATTTCCAGGAATTCTAAGTTTTTTAGCTTTTGCTCCAATTGCTACAATTATTTCATCAAAAGATTTAAGTTCATCAAGAGATTTAATTTCGGTATTAAATTTAACTTCAATATTTAATTTATTAATTTGTCTAATAAACCAAGTAATTAACATTTTATCTTTTTCTTTAAAATCAAAATTACTGGCTGGAATAAATACACCACCAAGTTTATCGCTTTTTTCAAAGATTGTAACTTTATGTCCTTTCAAAGTTAAAACTCTAGCAGCTTCCATTCCACCAATTCCACCACCAATAACAGCAATCTTTTTTGGATGTTTAGTCTTTTTGATATCATATTTATGACCAACCATTGTTTGAGGGTTTAATGCACATCTAGACATATGAATAGCATCACTCATTGGAGAAGCGTTAGCGCTTCCTTTATAGTGACTCATATTAAAACAGCCATTATGGCAACAAATACAAGGCATAATATCTTCTAAATCATCATTCATTACCTTAGTAACCCATTTACCATCAACTAAAAATTGTCTAGCAAAGCCAGCTGCATCTATTTCGTTATTTTTAATAGCTTCACTAGCTTTATCTAAAGTCATTCTCCCAGCACAAACAACAGGGATATTTACATATTTTTTAATATGAGCAACATCTTCTAAATTACAGTTATTTGGCATATACGCTGGTGGGTGAGCCCAATACCATGCATCATAAGTCCCATTATCACAATTGAGCATATCATACCCGGCTTCTTCTAGATATTTAACAGCTTTTTCACTTTCTATCATATCACGTCCGATTTCTTTATAGTCTTCGCCAGGCATAGCACCACTACCAAAATCTTTAGTTTTACTTAAAACACTATATCTTAAAGAGACAGGATAGTCTTTCCCACAAACTTTTTTAATTTCTTTAACAACTTCAGTTGCAAATCTATATCTATTTTCAAAACTTCCGCCATAATCATCTGTTCTTTTATTAGTATATCCATAAGTAAATTGATCTAATAAATATCCTTCATGAACAGCGTGAATTTCGACTCCATCTACACCAGCTTCTTTGCATAACTTAGCAGTTTTAGCAAAAGCTTCAATCATCTCTTTAATCTCTTTAATTGTAAGTGCTCTACAATTAACATCTTCTTTCCATCTTAAAGGTAAAACACTTGGTGAAGCTGTTAAGTAACTAGGATTGACAATTGGACTAACAATTTTTCCAATAAGTTTATGCTTTAATAACATCACTAAAGGACTAGTAACAGCAAAACTTCTACCAAATCCAGCAGTTAATTGAACAAATAATTTAGCACCAGTCTTATGAATCTCAACCATATAATCTTTAAGTTCTCTAAACATCTTTTTATTTTTATATAGCCAGCGATTCATTATCGTATCTCTTAAAGGAGCAATACCAGGAATAATAAGTCCAACATTATTACGAGCCTTTTCTAAGAAAAATTCAGCAGCAACTTTATCAAAATGATTAGGCTCCATCCAACCAAATAAACTAGTTCCACCCATTGGACACATTACTATACGATTTTTTATTTCAACATTTCCTATTTTCCAAGGCGTAAATAGCGATTTATATTCTTCTTTCATAAGTTCCCCTTTTTTCAATTATTTTAAACGATTGATAGCAATACTTCACTAAAAAATTAGTGTTGAGTATAAAAATAAAAATAAATAGAATTATAAACATGCCTTATCTAACGATTATTTTAATTAGTCTATCACTTGCTATGGATGCTCTAACTGTAGCAATAATTGACGGACTTACAATGAAAAACTTAACTAAACCAAAAATGATTTTTATTTGTTTGATGTTTAGTTTATTTCAAGGTTTATTTCCTTTTGCTGCTCATTTCATAGGCACTACTTTTATGTCTTACATCGAAGATTATGATCATTGGATTAGCTTTGCTTTACTTTTACTAATTGGTGGAAAAATGATTTTCGATGGAATAAAAGAAGTTATTAATAAGAAAAAAGGTGTTGTTGAAGAAAATAATGCTAATACTTTTACATATAGAAAAATATTTATTCAAGCAATTGCTACTGCAATCGATGCTTTTGCAATCGGAATAACTTTAGAAAGTAGTACTCAACCTATTAATATTTATTACGATGTTTTATTTATTATTGGAATAACTTTTTTATGTTGCTTAATTGGTATTTTCTTAGGCAAACAAATTACAAAAGTTATTAAAGGACACTATGAAATTGGTGATTTTATTGGTGGAATCGTTTTAATTTTAATTGGAGTAAAAATTGTTTTATCTCATTTAGGATATTTACCATTTTAAATATATTATTTAAGGAGGATGTTTATTTTATATGAAAAAATTTATTATACCTTCAATTATTTATGCAATACTTGGTGCTTTAGGTGGAGTATTTTATAGAGAATTTACCAAAGCGATAGGATTTACTAACGAAACCTCTTTAAGCGTAGTTCATACACATTATTTAATATTAGGTATGATTATGTTTTTAATACTTTTGCTATTTGAAAAATCATTTTCTTTTAGTGATAAGAAAACAAATATTACATTAATCTTTTATCATATTGGATTAAATATAACCGGTGTAATGCTATTTGTTAGAGGAATTTTAGAAGTACTAAATACTAATTTATCAAGTGGAATAAATGCAATGATTTCAGGAATAGCTGGAATAGGACACTTAATTCTAGGTGTTTCTTTAGTTTTAATTTTAATTTTCTTAGCAATAAAACTTTTTAAAAACAGTAAAGCAAGTAACTAAAATTAATAAAAATAATTAGGATTTTGTCGTTATCTAAAGCAATTTATCCTGTTTTGCACAGGTTGCTTCATAAATATTATGTCGTGTTTTGAAGTTTTTGTAAGCTTCATAAATTATTTTTTTCACAAATACATATTTTCTAGTTTTTCACGAATGTTTTCTTCGCTTATTTTTTTGTTTTTAAAAAATAAATCACGTATAACATTTGCAAGATCATTTATCGAAGAATAATCAATCATTAAATAATATTCATAAACTAGAGAACAAAGATGCTCAAAAATTTAATCATTTCTCTCTTTTACATACTCTCTAATTAAAATATCCACTTCATTTGCTATAAATAGTTTAGTTATATTTAATTCTTGTTTCTTTGCAACATTTAGTAATTCTAAATATTTCTTTTTCTATTATTCCTTTCATTGTTGCTTTTACACAATCAATGTTATTTTTCTTATTTATCACGAACTAACTTCAAATAAATATGCTAACGAAGACGATAAATTAAATGATCTTCAAAAAGAGAATTTAATTAAAGAATTAAAAAGTGAATATAAAGGTTTATTTGATTAAAAAGCCTGCAAAACTAAAATATTTTTTTAATTTTTGTTTAATTTTTCTTTTAAATAATTTCTTAATGCTTCATCTTCACAATAAATGTAGCAACCTTTAATTCCTCTAGTTAAAAGTACTTTGTAAGTTCTTCTAATTAGTTTATCAGCTTCTTCATTTGAAGTACTTTTTAATCTAATTCCACTTGTCTTATCATCTTTTGATATTGCATTACGGTTTGTTTGTACATGTCCATCTTTATAATAGAGATCTTTACCAATAATAATGCCGACATAATCAAATTCCATTCCTTGACATGTATGAATACAACCAACTTCTTCAAAAGAATTAGGATTTACTGCCCAATGGTCATCGTTAGCTAAATTCCATTTTGCTTTAAAACCATTTGGAAGTATGATATCCCATTCGCCTTTTTTATTTTTTACATTCCAATCATAACAATAACCTGCAATCATTCTAGTTTTGTTATTTATTTTATTTAATTCTCTTAATTCATCTCTCATTTTGATAGGATCATCAAAAACCTTAACTTTAAGATTATTAAATTCAAAATTTGTATTAGCTGTTTGCTTAATTTCTAATAAATTATTTAAAAAAGAAATATAACCATCACTTCCATCACATCTAAATTGAGAAGTTAATTCATAAGGTTTATGAATAATTGCATTTTCATTTTTAGCATACATAATAATTGAATTTACATCATATTTATCATTAATAGTAATTCTTTGGTCATCATCAACAAAAAATATTGAAACTTTACTTGCTTTAATAGCGTCTTCAAGCATATCATTACCTAAATATCTATAAGGTTTCTTTTGCATACGATGTGCTTCATCAAAAATACCTACATCAAGTCCGTTATATATCGTATTAGGTAAACACCATGGAGATTGAATTGCTTTTTGAAGGTTAACCATCTTTTTAGCATTACCTTTTGCTAATAAGTTAGCATAACACTTTCTTGGAGCCATATTTTTTGTTATATAAGAGGTATTTAGTTTTAAATCTATAATACATCTAGCTAATATATTAATTGCTAAAACTGATTTCCCAGTTCCTGGCCCCCCAGTAATTATAAGAACATGCTTCCTAGTGTCATTTTGAGATTCTTTGATTGCTTTCATAATTTTATCATAAGCAACTACTTGTTCATCAATCATATGAAATTCTTCATTTCCACAAAGCATTGAATCTAAGGCATCTTGAAGAGATTTAGTAGGTTTTAATCTTCCTTCTTCAATTTTATAAAGTAAAGAACCATCATTTGCTTTTAACTTTATATAATTTTTAACAAAGTTTCTTAATTTTAAAACATCACTTTGTAAAAATACTGGCGCTTCTTCTATCCATTCATGATATAAATTATCTTCGATTATAGGACGATATTCTTCACTTAAATTGTGCAAATATGCACATGGTTTTAATGTCTTATTATTAATTGAAACTGAATCATTAGAATAATCTAATATTAATTGTTTATAAGAATAAGCTTGATAAGAAGGATGAGCAACAGGTTCATGACTTCTTAAATCAGACATTATTGAATGATCACAATTATCATCAACTTTATTAACTCTAGCCCATTGTTTTAATTCAATAATAACGACATGGTCTTCTGTATTATTATTGCCCATAATCATAAAATCAACACGTTTAGAAGTTTGAGGAATATTATATTCAATAGCAACTTGACATTCGTTATCAAAATAAGAATCATCTAAAACATCTTTCATAAAGTGTAAAGAATTATTCCGTGAATTTATTTCACTGGCTGATCCTCCACTTAAACCTTTCTCTCTAAGTGTTTTTAAAAGAATGCTTTGCATCGTATTAAAAGTAACATCAGTTCTAAAATCTTTTAATGACTTATTATAAATAATCATAATTTAGTATATTTATTTGCTTTTCCTTTACACTTCTCTATTGGATATTTTAATTCGTTTTTATCTAATTTATTATTAATAATTTCATCTTCATCTAAATTAAGAACATCTAACATATTTTGACAATAAATTAATACATCCGCTAACTCATCTTTAACTTCATTTACATCAAAATCATTTTCATTCCATTGAAAACATTCTAATAATTCATTAGCCTCAATACTAATTGATTTTGCTAAATTTGCAGGATTATGAAATTTATCCCGATCTCTTTCTTTGGAAAATTTTCTAATTCTATCTTTTGAATTTTTGTTCATATGAAAATTGTAATCTTTTTAGGCAAAAAAATCATTAATTGAGTTTCAGTTTACATTTTCAAACAAAATTAAGTAAAAAGTTATTATTGATTTTTACATTAAAAATTAAATTATTTTTCAAAAAAGTCATGTTTTTTTATAAAAAGCTTGCAAAACTCAACTATTATTTTCTATAAATCTAATGGTGCTTTTATAACAAATTTATATATCAATTTAATTTAAGAAATATTAGCAAATCCGATTTCAGTATTTTCTCTTTCATCTTTTATCACAAAAAAATAGTGAAATAAACAAGTTTTATCACATTTTATGAGCGAATAAATTAACAATAGTCACATTATATGAGCCAATCATAAAATTAAAAATATGTTTTTAATTAAGCAAGTTCTATAAACTTTCATATATCTAATTAATATTTTATTCTTCAAATAAACTCATTTGTTCAAATGCTTCATCTAAATTGTGTATTTTCCCAATTGTAAATTCAAATAAACCAATAATTGATTCATAATCTTTAACTGCACTATTAGGTATTCTAATTAGTTTAATATTATATTTAGCACAGATTTCTTCTTTTTTTCTATCTCTAAGAGCAGTTTCTTTACTACCAACATGCTCACCACCATCAATTTCAAAAACAACTATTGTTTTATATTGACGATTAAACAGGCCTCCACTAACTTGAACTATAACATCAAATTCTTTCATACCTATTTCTTTATGGTCAAAATAATTTACATTTTTAATAGCTTTTTCTACAAGGACGTTTCTTTCAATTCTAAATTTAGAACCTCGACGATTAAAATAAGGTTTAATAGTTTCAAAAAACTCCCTTTCGCTTTTTGAATCATTTGAAAAATCATAATTAATAACTGCTTCACTTTGAGTAACACTAATTTCTCCGTTACTAAAAACATAATCTGAAAGAGCTTTAATATCATTAGTGTCGTTTTTACTTAAGGCATCTATTGCTTCTTTATCTCCAACAAAAATAAATCTATTTTTTGCTCTAGTAACCGCAACATTAATTAATTCATAATTATTTTTAATCCAACCCATTGTTCTTTTTGCAGTTTTTAAAGATAAAGCTGAAGACATAATAATTACTGATTTTTCTGAACCTTGTAAGGTATGAACTGTACCGGCTTTAACATCTTCAATCCCAAATTGTTCTAAATATTCATTAATTAAAGCTGCTTGATTAACAAATGGGGTTATTATTCCAACATCCTTATAATTATTTTCTTTAATAATTTTTGCTATTTCATAAGCCTCTTCATTATAGGAATTTCTTAATTTAGCCTTAGAAGTATTTTGAACATTTACATAAACTAAATCACCTAAATTTTCATTAAGTAACTTAAGTTGTTTCTCATAAAATCTTTGATTAACAAAACTTGCAATTCTTTTACCGCATCGATAATGGTATCTTAATAAGATACATTTCGAATTATTATCTTTCCTTAACATTAAAGAAAGAATTGAATTTCTAACATAGTTATATTCTTTACTAATGTTATATTTATTCATTAAATCAAGGTTAACATCATTTTCAATTACCGTAACTGGTTGAAGCTGATTTGTATCTCCTACTAATAATAAATTTTCTCCTCTAACAATAGGAATTAATGAAAATGCAATATTGCATTGTCCTGCTTCATCCATTATTACTAAATCAAAATGATTAGTTGCGCTTCCTAGCTTTTCTGAAGATAAATTAGTAGATAAAATAATAGGAAAAATAGACAAAAAACGTCTTAAATTCAAGTTATTTTTTAAAAATTTATTAAATTTAGAAACTGCAATATTCTCATCTTCAAGTACAATAATTTCCCTTAATTCCTTAAAAGTTGGACCTAATAGTTTTTTATATCTTAAAATTGATGAGTAATATAAAAAGTTATGAAAATCTAAATCATCAAAGACTGATTTTGTACATTTAAATATATCTTTATCAGTAATATTTTTACTTGTGTTTAGTTTATATTTATAAAGTTTAAGTTCAGATTCTAATTTCTCATTAATTTGATTAATCGATATAAAATCTTTTAATTTTCCAAGAGTATTGATACGCTCTTCTAAATCTAATTTATTTTCATATTCTATTAGTAACTTTTTAAGTTCATTAAAGTTTGATAATGATTTATTTTTATTATCTTCAATTAGATTATCATATGTCTTTACATCTTGATTTTTTGATATATAAGTAAGTAATTCTTTTAACTTTTTAATCGTGTCAAGCATTTCAATATTATTTCCAATACGAATCATTGGAAAAATAATTTCTTGACTACTATTTTTAAATTTAAAAGACTCAATCATCTTTTTATAAATATCAATGACAGGATGATTGTTATTTGAACATACTAAAACTGTTTTATTATTTGCATAAGCAGATAATAAAACATTAAATATAGTTTCTGTTTTACCAGTTCCTGGTGGTCCTTTAACATAAGTAATATGATTAACCATTGAGTTATAAACTACCCTAAGTTGATCAATATTTATTTTATTTTTATTAAATACAACAATATTTACATCTTTATCTTTGTTATTTCTACTTCTATTTCGACCAAAAAACGCTTTTAAAGGTGTAGTTAATTTATTTTCTTCATCTAGTTTTTCAATAGATTCAATTGCATCACTTACACCATTTAAACAATTTCGAAATAACAAAAATATTGATGGAGTCGTATCTATTCTTTCGTTATGATGAAAATTTTCTTTAATTAATTCTTTATATTCATTATACTTTTCATCAAATGTAGAGCAAAAGTCCTCAGAAGATATTCCATCTAAATACATTCCTAAAGTAACTCTTTTTCTTTCGGAAATTAAAAAAGAATTATTAATAGAAGATTTTTTGGCTACATGTAATGTTTTATCTAAAAAATTTAACTCTAATTCACGATATGCAATAACATATTGTTTTCCATCAATATCTATTGAAAGTTTATTTAAAGCAAGTGTAGCAAAGCGATTTTTTTGTTTAGCTTCTTCATAAGAAACTTTAAATACTTTATCTAATAAAATATTAAATTGATTATCATCTAATTGATAAGTAGAAGATTTTGAAAGTGTATAAAAATCAATATCATCAATTAAAGCTTTATCTTTAACGTAAGGATCATTATCTAATCGATAACATTCTAATAAATATTCTAAAATATTATTATCAAAATTAACTACATCAAAATAAGCATAAAACACCTTATCATTTTTAATTTTAACTTTAAGATTTATAGGAATTTCATAATAACTATTTTCAATAATCCTAGCAGATTTAATTCCTGAAAATTTAATATAAGTGTCATTTCCTTTTTTTAAAAGATGGTCAGTTTTAAAAGGATTAAAAATATCGCAATAAATTATTTCTTTTTTAATATCTACTGCTTTTATACCAATATAATAATTAGTAGACTCATTATTCCTGTTTACATAAGAAACTGCGAGCCACTTATTACTAATAATTGCTTGATATATTAAGTTCTTTATCGATAATTTCATGTTTATTTATATTTATTATAGTAATAATTACAAAAAATCATAAAACACATTCTGACTTATATTTAAATGACTTAAATAAACTATAGTGAATTAAATTTCCTTATTTATATCATACTTTTCCTGTTCAGATTGAATTTGATATGCCAGTTTGATTGCTGCATCTAATTTATTTACATCATTAATTTCGCTCCATTTATAAAATGTAATATAAGAATGTTTTTTTCCAAAATAGATTTTATCACCAATCTTGCATGAATAGGTTTCAGAGTTATTTTTTCTGTTAAAAGTGTTATTTCTTAATATTCTAAAAAGTTTGCCGTTTTTAAGTAAACGACATCCGGACTCACAACAAGTTTTAGTTTCAAAATAATAATCATAACTTCCGTTTTTATCAGGTAAAACGATAGCCATCATAGCATTCGTTGCACTGTATTGTTCTTTTCCATTATTTGACAAACGAGTTTCGTGTGCTAGAGAATATCGAATTTCCCATGGTATCCGTTGTTCTCTTTCGGGCTCTGAAGTTTTCATGGAAGGTGAAATAAGAACGATAGTTAATGTTGAATCAAAAATCAAATCTTTTAAATGTTCCCAAATGTATTCATCGGTTTTTCCTTGTAACGATTCACCGTCTTCTTCTCCTTTATAATAATGTGGTGAGTGATTTTCAATATATGTCTGAAGAACATTGACATAATCACGAGGGGTGCGAGAACCAAATGGTCTTTCGCTTTTTTCAAATAAATCAGAATTTAAATTTTGTTGTACGTTCGTATCTGAAAATTTGTAACTTATGAAAATTTGATGTCCACCACTCATAATTCTACTCCTTACATTACATTAAAATTGTTTATTAGCAATATAACTGCAGCAATTACACTTGCAATTAAAAATAACCCATATAACAAAACAGTTGACCAACTAAACAAACAAGTTAAAACTCTATTCCTTTTATTTTTATTATAAGCTTTAACATCCATACTATAATTATCCATTGTTATATTTAGATTGCAATTTTCGTCATATAGGCTTCGAAATCTTCTTTCATTAGCAAGATAAAAAGAATCCATAACCCGAAAGACAATTGAAGCACCAGAAATAATAAAAAGCATTTCAGGTTTACTAGAAGCTAAAAAAGCAGCAATGACGCCACAAGAAATTGTAATAAACCATTCTTTCATTTTTAGACTATTATCAGCCATTCTTTTAATAACTTCTTCAATCATTTGCAAATAAATAATTCTCTCTTCATTTTTCATATTATTAAGTTCCTTTCTGAAATTTATTTTTCATGCCACTTATTATTTATGATATCAGTCATTGAAATTTTTTTCATTTCCTTAGTTGAAAGTGGGTATGAAATTTTTGGAATCGAATCAAATGTTGAATGTTTTAAACCTTCGGTTAAATTCTCTCTGTCCTTAACAAGCAATTCCGCAAAAATCAATTCCCAATAAATCCAAGGCGAATACGTTTTAGGCTTCTTTGTCTTATAATTAGAATAGCATTGAATTCCAAGCATCTTCTCCGGTGGAGAAATAAAAATTAGGTATTTGCATTTAGACATAACTTGGGATAGCGCAGAAAGCAGTAATACATCACAGTGCTTTTGAATCATTTTAGTCTTAGAGTGATCATATAAATCACTTCCATTTTCTTTATCTTTATGCAAATGCAGCTCGTTCAATTGGTCTGCAATGGCATCAAAATGAAGCCAATATTGAGAATCAACGAAAGGTTTAAATCCTTGAGTGCGAAGCGTTGCAGCTATTTTTAAAGCTACATCTTCATTCTCGTGATAGTGAGATATAAAAACATCAAAATCACCAGTCGGAGAAACTATATCCAAGATAGCCTTAGCATCTAAATCATTGCCAGAATTAATAAGCTTTTTTATATCAGCTTCTCTCATTCCTTTATCTTTTTTAGTAATTAGAGGAATTTTTTTAGATTTAACATACTTGTCCAATAATAATTGCTCTTTGTTGACAAAGTTTAAACTAAAAATTTTTTTCATATTATTTAATTACAATTGGATATATGTAAGGGTAACAAGATCTTTCGTATGCGCGTTCAATATATTTTTGAGGATCGCTCATGAATGTTGATTCTGTAACTATTACGCAATAATCACGATTCGGTCTTTCAAAAATAGAAAGTCCACCATAAGTTTCCTGCATATTTTGAACAATACGTCTTGGTAAATAAGCCTCATAAACATCGCCTTTATAGTCATAAGCCCAAGAAGAGCTTCCAGTGTAATAATCTTTTTGAATTACGCAAACTATACCATTTCTCTTACTTGCTCTTCCATCTCGTGATGTATTTCTTAAAGCGTATCCAATTTCCCAATCAACCCAATCACTTTGAGAAACTGTTGGAGAAATAACCACCAATAATACAGAACTATTATAAATCATGTCTGAAAGATAAGATTTAATTGTGCTAGAAGCATACGAGCTTAAATCATTAAATCCTTTTTCCCCTTTATATACATTACCTTGATTGTTGAGCTTTAACATTATTCTATCTTTGCAATCGCGGCCGTCAGAATATTTATAAGAAACAAATACTTTTCTTCCCATTGGAATCCCCCTTCTGTATATAATCATAAACATTATAGCAAACAGTTTGAAAAACCTGACTGAAAATAAATTTATTTTCGAGCTTTTAAAGAGAAGTAAGATATATTTGCCCTTTATACCCCTTTCAATATTGTTCAAATTACAAAGTTCGTTGATGATAAGCGACAATTAGTTTTTAAAGAAAAAGGCGCAAAATTAAATCAAATTGTCGTTATCTAAAGCCATTCATTCTGTTTTGCACAAGTTGCTTCATAAATATTATGTCGTGGTCGGAGGCGTTTGCGAGCCCTCAATTCAGCAATTTTGAGCAGTTTAAAAACGGGGCTCGTGGGGAGCTGTTTTGAGAGGCGGCAGGCATTTGCTTAGTTCGGTGATAGAGTCATAATAAATTGAACCAGTTAGGTCACTGAAAAATGTACCACGTTTTATAATATCGTAGGGGTTAATAACTATGATATTAGACAAACTTGATTTAGAACTGGCAAAAAGGATTATGAAACATCAAAATATTAATTTTAGTAGTTTAGCACGAAAATATGGCGTAGATCGTCATACGATTTCAAGGCATTATTTAAGGATTAAAAATGGTCCACTAGTAAGAAAACGACGAAAAAGTTTGATAGCAGATTATGAAGCTGAGATTAAAGAAAAATTAGAAGACGGTGATTCAATAAAATCAATTTATATGTCTTTATTAAATCGAAC
>JADIMY010000118.1 GCA_017694345.1 Candidatus Onthovivens merdipullorum
ACAGAATATCTTGCGTTGAACCTAAAACGGAAATAACTTTACAGGATTTGTTAACCGAAAACCCTGACGCCGCAAAACTTGACGAAGCATTCGACAGAGGGACTCCTTATGACAACGGCGCCAAATATTCAATTGAATATGCTTTTGGTTATAACCCTACAATACAGGAGATGCGAAAAGTATTGTTAAATGCGGTCAATGAGAAACTTGCTAATGACGGCATTATCTCTGCGGTTGGCGGGAATACCCGCTCATTTATTATAAGAGATGATAAATCTACGGAAGATGCAACATTAGGGAAGGCAAGACGAATAGTGGTTATGAATTTAACAGAGAACAGCTATGAAGAAATTGCCATAATAATTCAAGAAGCGAAAACCGACAATGATGATGCAAAACTGATAGAAAACTTAAACGCGGGCAAATACAAAGTTATAAGTGCCGCAATACGTGGCAAATTTACGGGCGTACTTCTGAAAGCCGATATGTCCGAAAATGGCGGCACGGTAACAACGGATTAAGCCGCCGCAAGCAGGCAAAATACAAAGAGAAAAACGAAGAAAATTAAATAACAAAATCAAGGCGTTCAGGCACAAAAGCGTGAGCACTTTTTCTTATCTGATAAATACGCACTTTTTAAAATTATGGCGCGTACTAACTTATAGATAAGTGAAGAAAATTTATCATTTTTTAGTGTAAAGTTTACATGGCGTAGGAATTTTTACACGGCGTAAGGCTTTTGAAGAGGTCCTTTGCACACTCATAGAAAATCAATATAAACTTATCTATTTAAGCCTATTCTTGTTGGAGATTAAGTTCTGATTGCTGATGTTTTCAAAATAGATGGTGAGTTGAATAAGCTAGTGGGAGAAAAAGAAGAGACACATAATGAGTTTAATTTTCTTATAAAACTGAATATTAAGATTCAACAAGATCAGTCGATTTGGCAAAAAAAGTATGCAGAACTTGAAGATAAATATAAAAAACAAGGAAAGTGAATATAAGAAACTGGTAAGCGAAAAGGAGGAACGAAAGCTAAAAGAAAGCAATATTAATTCATTCATTGAAACTTTAAAAGACGCTGAAAGTGAGCTTGTTTATAATAACAATAGTGCAGCAACTGAAGGGCTTTAAAACAATCAAAGATATCGATTAAAACTTTGGGATATAGACACTAGATTAGTGCCAGTAGGTCTATTTTATATAAGAATTTTGAATGTAATATAAGTTAGAAAGGAGATTTTAAATGAATATAGCCGATATCAAAAATGAAATTATTAATCTTGTAGAAACAAATTCAAAAGAGTGCATTGATCCTATGATTAATAGAAAAGATTTTGGAGTAAATGTTCAGAAAAAAGGAAGAAAAGAAGATAATAGTTTGCCTTCTAATAGTGTTGCTGTTTATATTTTCTTTTATGGGAATGAATGTCTTAAAATTGTTCAAGTCATGAAAAATAGTAATTCTCGTTTTCAATATCAGCATTATTTACCTAATAGCAATGGTAGTACATTAGCTAAAAGTATAATAAATGATTATTCTATGAATAGCTTTGCCAATGAATCTAATATTAAAGAATGGTTAAAAACAAATACTGATAGACTAGATGTTATTATTAAAAGTAGAGGTGATAAGCATTTAGATAAAATTGTTTTGAACTTTGTTGAAAGCTTGTTACAGTATAGATTTAAGCCTAGATACGAAAAATGATTAATCCAAATTTATATCAAATAATTCAAAAAAATAACTTGCCGTTGTTGCCGTTTTAAGGGTGGGCAATGTATCAAAAGCGTAGTATGTAGGCACTCTAACATTATGGTTTGACTATCTAGGATGGTGGTTCAAACCTTTTTTATTTAAAATTATCAAAAATTAGCATTAACTGTAAAAAAATTCCATTCATTTGGTTCGAGCATAAATTTATAAAATACAAACTCAAAATGGTTGTTTCTAAAAAATCTTCTAATGATAGAAACATTACTTATAAAAAGTTCCGCCAGAAGTAAACGTAAAAGAGCTTGTTAGTGATAATGATATAATAATCAAATTAGGATAGATTTTTCGCACAAAATTAATCTAACTCAAACATTTACAAGAACTTGCAAAAAAATTAGTTAATATTGATTAATAAAATTTATCTGATATATAATAAAAGTGCAAGAACCTGCAAAAATTTTAGTTAGGATTGTATAAAATGATTAAAAGAGATATATATTTACAAAAGATTATAGATAGAATGAATAATGGAATGATTAAAGTCATTACTGGCATAAGAAGGTGTGGGAAATCTTATTTATTATTTGAAATTTTTTATAAATATTTGTTAGAACATGGTGTTACTAATTCTCATATTATTGCGTTGCAACTTGATGATAGATTAAATATAAAATATCGAAATCCAGATGAATTATGCGATTTTATTCATAGCAAAATTATTGATTTTCAAAAATATTATATTTTATTGGATGAAGTTCAATTAGTACAAAATTTTGAAGAAGTGTTAATTTCTTTCCTGCATATTCAAAATGTAGATATTTATGTTACTGGAAGTAATGCAAAGTTTCTTTCATCTGATATTATTACTGAATTTAGAGGAAGAGGAGAACAAATTTATTTGTCGCCTTTATCGTTTAGAGAGTTTTTTTCTGCGTCTCAATTTGAATATGAAGATGCATACAATGAGTATTCAATGTTTGGTGGAATGCCATATTTGTTGTTTTGCAAAAATGATGAACAGAAAATATCATATTTAAATAATTTATTCAAAGAAACATATATTAAAGATATTGTTAATAGATATAATTTAAGAAATATTGATGTTCTTGAGGACGTTTTAAATATTATTTCTTCTAGTATTGGCTCGTTAACTAACCCTAATAAATTATCAAATTCGTTTAAATCGATTAAAAATCAAATTGTCGCCCCGAATACTATTAATCAGTATTTGGAGTATTGTGTGGATTCCTTTTTAATTAGAAAAGCATATCGATATGATGTCAAAGGAAAAAAATATATAGACACTCCACTTAAATATTACTTTACTGATATTGGGCTCAGGAATGCAAGGTTAGGGTTTAGACAACAAGAAGAAAGTCACATAATGGAAAATATTATTTACAATGAGCTAATTATTCGCGGATATAATGTTGATGTAGGAGTTATCACAATTAGCGAAAAAAACGAAAACAATAACTATGTAAGAAAACAAATAGAAGTCGATTTTGTTTGTAATTTAGGATATGAAAGATACTATATACAATCTGCCTTAAATATTGATAGTATCAAAAAAAGAGTTCAAGAAGAAAGACCATTAATTAAAATAGATGATAGTTTTAGAAAAATTATTATTGTAAAAAACAATATAAAAAAATGGAAAGATGATAATGGTGTACTTTTTCTTGGCTTAAAAGAGTTTTTGTTAAATCCCGATTCTATAAAAGCTTAACTTATATTGTTGACTTTTAGCGTAAATACGAGTTTGCTTTTTAAAACAATCAAGGACGCTTTTGCACGTAAAATTTATCCGTGATTGGCAAATATATTTATAAGAACATAGAGAAAATAATTATTCAATTTTGATAAATGATTCAAATTTAAAATTCAAAAAAATTTTTTATATTTCATCAAACTAAATAAAAAGTAATGTAAAAAAATTTTTGAATGTTTATGTGTGCATTTCTTATAATTGTTAACATATTTTTTAAAATGAAAATAAAATTTTTCTATAAACTAGTAATTATGCTAGGTTATTCTAAATTTTTAATTATTACTAAAAAATCTTTATAAATTTTGATTTTAGTAGAAAGGAATGGGAGTGCAGACAAAAACTTGGACTAAATAGAAATGGATGATTTCCAGACAAATCAATGTGCGAAAGATTTTTTGGAACAATTAAAAATGAGTTCTTTTATCCAAATAATTGGAAATATACAACATGTGATGATTTTATTACTGAATTAGAAAAATATTTAAATTGGTATAAAAATAAACGAATTAAGAAAAGATTAGGATATTTATCACTAAAAGAATTTATGTTAAATTATAATCAATAATAGTACAAAAAAATATCCGCATCCCCAACTGGTTCAATTTATTATGACTCTATCAAACAATAGAATTAGCAATTTTATTAGTGGAAAATACAATTTCAATTTAAAGAATTTCTAATTTCAATAAAAATGGAAATTACTTTTGCGTTTTACCAGTGATTAGTAACTAAATACTAATCACTTAAAATTTTAAAAAATAATTGATTTTTAAAGACTTTTTCAATAAAAACAATTTTTATTGGTATATGTAAACTTTATGTCAATTGCATATACCAAATATAAATTTATTCGATGGGAGCAACTAATGTCCATTCTTTAGTATCAGGATTTCTAGTAACTGTATATCCTTCATATTGACCATATGTTAATACTTTGAACGAACCATTCTTCATGTCACTTTCCATACGTGTATAGAAAAGCATTCCTTCAGCGTAAGCATAATAACAGAAGTTAAAGTAATAGCAATTATATTCAGAACGATAGAATTGTCCAGTTGAACTATTATTAATTGATAATACTTCTAAATCGCCACTTACTAAACCAGGGGTTCTATATGGATCATAAGAATAACCAGCAAAGAATTTTGTAATAGTATCTCCTTCTTTTAAAGTAACATCAAATAAACCTTTATAAGTTGAATTTTCAGTTACCAAACCAAAACCTGAAAAGGAAGTATATTCACCTTGATCATTTTGAGCAAAGAAATCTTTTAAATAAACATAGCGACTTCCATCTTCAGTGATAAGTGTATTTCTATCTTTACTTGTAACTTTAAGCTTTGTATTGTCATAATAAATTATGTTTTCTTCTGTGATGTAATAAGTATCAATTGAAATACCTAATGCACTAACTTCGAGTTTAGAGCTATCTTTTCCAAAATACGAATATGTACCACTATTATTATAATTATAAACCTCTACTTCACTTTCTTTAAAAGTAATCGTAGTAGAATCTGTTGGACTTATAATAGAATAAGAATCACCGTTTTTATATAAAAGAGCTTTATACAAATATCTAGGATCTGTACTTGGTTGAGTGTAGTAAACTAATGTATTACTATTAGTCTCGATATTAGCATCAATATTAGCCATATACCATGAATTATTTGTACCAGCTCTAATAGCAAAATTAGCAGTATTAACACCATCACTCTCTGGCTTACTAAATTTAAAGAAATTAATTCCTGGAACTACTTCAACAAGTTCGCCTTCGATAGCACCTAAATCAGCCACATTAAATGGAGCATATGTCCTAGTTTCACCATCAAGAGTAATCATATATGTTAAAGTTTCTTCATCGAATGTGAAATAATCTTCACTGATAAAGCCTTGTTTCTCTTTTAAATATACATACTTCTTACCATTTTCTTTATTGGTTACTTGATAAGTTGTATTATCTGGATATCCATTTATTTTAATTACATTATTATCAATATCAAAAGCACAAGAAGTTAATAAATCAGTTTTAAAAGTATGACGTTGATAAGAAGATAATCCGAAATTCATAAACGATTCAAGATATGAATTTGTTGTTTTATCATAATAATAAACGTAATTATTTATTACTGCAGTTGAAGAGCCATCTAATCTAGCAATAATATTACCGTTTTCATATAAATTAACTTCTTTCCAACCTGATGAATCATCGACATAGAAATAATATTTATCAGTAACTGTGTGGAATAAATTTCTTTCTGTTAAACTTCCAGCAACGATAGTACCATTAACACCTATATAAGTATTTTCACTATCATAATATGTTTTATTTTCTTCATTATATTGGACGAGTTGATAAGTTCCATCAATATATGAATAAATATTACCTTCACTATCAGTTACATGGCTTTCAAGACGATCACCAACTTGAGTTACATCAATTACTTCTTCGCCAACATTGATTGTCCATTTATTTTCACTATAATCACCAATAACTACATTCGTGCTTCCGATAGCTTTAATATTAGTAATTTCACCATCACTATAAGTAGAAACATAATTTATATTTTCCTTTCTACTTATTGATTCTTGTTTAATATCGTCTTTTACTAAAGCAATACTTCCTTCTTTAGTATAACTCTCAATTAAATGGTATTCGTGATTTGTACCATAATATCCAGTTCCTTCGGTTGAAGTTATTGGGCTAACAAATTTATTTGAGGTAACAAAAATGTTTTTAAGTGATTCATAATTTTCTTCACTTTCCATTAAGATTTCGCCACCTAAACCTGTTTCAACGTCTTGATTTATTTCAATAGTAGCATTATCTAATAATTTAACGCTTGCACCAGCAATTTCACTATCTTGATAGTAATCAGGATATTGATTAATACCACTTAAATCTTCTTTAGTTGGTAATTCACTAGCAACAAATAATTTATTACTTAAAATAAGCTTAGAATCATTAAAGAAAGTCACATTACTTCCAGGAAGTAATTTAACTTTATTAGTAATCTCTAATGAGCCACTATAAACTTCGATATCTAAATATTTAGAAACTGGGAAATATACATTTGCAGTTGAAACTTCTAATAAACCTAGATCTAAGCTCATGGCATTTGTTTTAACATTTCCATAGATTTTAATAACTTGTTTAAAATTATTTTCTTCGCTAGTATCACTCAAAGTAATCGTTGTATTTTCATCTTTTACTTCGAGTAAACCTTTTTCACCAATAATAGTTTGTTCAGTAGAATTAAATGAAGAAGAAGCGTATAAAACACAATGTGCTTTTAAACTACCACCATATCTAACTGTTAAATCAGTTTTTAAATAAGGAAGTTTATAAAGCATAAATGGCGATTCATCATTACTATATTTATTAAGTGTATTAGTTCCGCCATAGAAATCATTAACTACAAAGTTTGTAGTTAAGACACCACCATTTTTCACTTCAATTGTTCCTGTTCCAAGTGAATCAAAAATTAAACCATTTGAATCAACTGATCCGCCATTTTCAATCGTTAACTTGTGACCATTTAAATCAATCGAAGCATAATCCCCACTAATAAAACCTTGATTTGGTAATGTAGGAGTTGAAACGATAGCTCCAATCAATAAATCTCCATAAACCACTAAATCATTTTGAAGTTTAAGGGTAATTGTATTTTTAAATTGTGAGATATCATCAGAACTTACGCCTTTATTATTATATTCACGAATGCTATCTTTAATTAAATCTTTATTGTCGACACTAACTAAATTATGAGCTAAAAATAGTGTTTTACCACTTTCGATTGTTGTTAAGTTTTCATCAGAAACAACTCCATCAACAACTTTAACTTGACCAAGTGGATTAATTACATCTTCTTTACTAAATCCTTCGATAATAGAATTATATTTTCTTAAACTTGTTCCAAATGTTATATATGGGGTGACATCACTAGATAAATCATCATAAGGGAAAGTATCATAATTATCTGTAAGGTAACTATTAAAACCTAAGTTCAATATGAGAGCATTTTTAAATGAATTGCTCATAAACGAAATGATATTATCGTTAACAATTAATCTATAAATTGTTGCATTTTCAAAAGCAAACGACTTAATAACCGATAAACTTTCTGGGAAAATAATTTCACTAGTAATCGTAAAGTCTTTAAAAGCTCCTTCATTAATTAAGCTTATTCCATCTTCTAAACTAACAGTTATATTAAAATTACTATCAGAAATATATTCTTTATATTGAGAAGAAATATCACCTATTTCTTTTACTTCTTGATTATTAAATGTCGATTTAAAGTCCAAATTGCGATATAAAGTATATAAATCTTCACCATATAAAGATTTATAATTAGCAATTAATTTATCTTTATATTTAGGTAAAACTTCATAGCTACTTAGCTTTAAATTAGCGATTAAATCGCCATCATTATTTGTGGTGTAATAAAAAATCTTATCATAGTTTTCTTTATTAGCTAATGTATCAATTGAACTTACTTCACCACTATAAACTAATTCACTATAAATTGTTCCTTTATCTTTATTAATGATAACTTTAGCTTCTTCATTAAATTCTTTTCCGCTTTCTAATTTAGAGCTAACTAAATCAAAATAATAATCTTTATTTTCAAAAGTAAATGTCTCTAAATCAAAATCACCAATAAAGTTAAATGTATCATCATCTATAATCCAATAGCCTTTATTGCCTTCATCATAAAAATATAAATCATCAACTTTTTCTTCTAATTTGTTATAAGCATTTTTAACTAATTCATCGCTTATTGTAGGTGTAACTGGTGTTTCATCATCATCTTGATCATCTTTATTTGAATCATCAATTATTAGTTTATTTAATAAATCACAACTAGTTAATGTACCCACTAATGATAAACCTAAAATAAAAACTCCATATTTTCTTTTTTTCATATTTAATCTCCTTTATAAAATTGTTTTACTAGATAAAAAGTTAAAATTCTAACAATTTAAAGCAATTCTATTACTAGAGAAATTTATATAAATAAAATCAAAGTGTTTTTTAATTTTAATATATTCTTTTTTAATTTTTATTGCTTTAACATAGATTAATGTATTTACATAATCAAAGAAGAGATTAATTGTTATTATTCTATTAATAAATGTCGAAAAATTAATCGCAGAACCTAAAACTATTAAAAGCATTATCGCTTTAGAAAGAACATTAATTAAAGAAATTAATGAGATTTTAATTTTTTCTAATATTGATAAAATTAAAAATATAAAACTTCTTATAATTAAATAAAAATCTAATATATCAAACTTAAATCTATAAATTATTAAAAATAATATAAAAAATAAGCCTAACGTTGAATAAAACAATGAAAAAGCTTTAATTTTTCCTTTTTTACTTTTAAAGCAAAAAGAGAATACTAACGAAATTATTAGTATGATAATTGAGTAATCTAATAAAACATTAAAAATATTCCCAAACATTGACTTTATTATAAATGTTTATTATTAAAGTTTCTATATCAAAGCACTATTATAAATAGGTTCGATAAACGAAATACTAAATTCCATTTGTAAGCTCCGCGAAAAAGTAATTTCCATTTTGGTATAATTCCATTACTGGGATGTGGTAAAACCATATTTTAAAAGGAGATTACAATGTCACATTTAGATTTAAAGTCACGACTGATGATAGAAATCGGACTTAATTCTAATAAATCCAAAAAAGAGATAGCTAATGGATTAGATAAAGATGCTTCTACTATTGGTAAGGAAATTAAGAACCATCTAGAATTCAATTCGCCACCGAATTCAAACCTAATAGGTGGAAAAGAAACATGCGTTCACATCAGAGAATGCAAACAATGCCTTAAGCCAACAGCTTGTATAAGATACGAGGTGCCAGCTTGTGATCGCCGAGATCATAAACCTGGGTACTGTAATGGCTGCGAGAGGAAAAAATTTTGTCGTTTACATAAAATTGTTTATAGCGCAAATTCAGCAAATGATGAATATAGACAAACATTAAGAGAATCAAGGCAAGGCCATAATAACACTCATGCCGATATTGATTTCTTAAAAAGTGAAATTGCTAAGTTGATTAAGCAAGGACAAACACCTTACGCGATTTCTACTAATCATCCTGAGTTTCGAATTTCCCAAAGAACAATTTATTATTGGGTCAAAGAAGTTAAACTGAAAGAATATGGAGTAATTTCACTAGACCTTAAAGAAGCCGTTAAACGCAAATTGCCCGCAAAAACGCCTTCAAATGATAGAGTCAAGAAATTTTTTACCAAAAATGTCACTTAAATTTG
Organism: Candidatus Onthovivens merdipullorum; assembly: GCA_017694345.1. GTDB lineage: Bacteria > Bacillota_I > Bacilli_A > RFN20 > CAG-826 > Onthovivens > Onthovivens merdipullorum. Next base: position 9,791 of record JADIMY010000118.1, read on the forward strand.
CACCACATTAATTTTCCATTGATGCAATATATTGGCTTACCTCCTTTGCCCTATATGATGGGCCATTAATTGTTATTAAATGAGAGTGATGTGAAAATCGATCAAGCATTGCATTTAATGACATTTTTTTCCAGGAAAAATTTTAGCCCATTCTGATAAATTGTAATTAGTAGTTAAAATTGTAGAATGTTTTTCATAACGCATTTGCAAAAGTTGAAATAAATCATTACTTTCTTCTTCGCTTAATATATCA
>JADIMY010000119.1 GCA_017694345.1 Candidatus Onthovivens merdipullorum
AAATCATTTAAAGAAAGAGATGATAAAGCTTTAAACAATGAATCATCTTCAACTTCATAAGCTAAATTACTTACTTTAAAAATAGTTGGTAAAATTTCAAAAATCGAAGTTTCTCCTCCGTTATCTCCCCAACAAGTTAAAATATAAGTTTTTATATTTTCTTTTTTAGCAGCTTTAATAAATAATTCATTATGCTTAATTGCAAATAAATTATTAGGAGAATAACCAATCCACTTCCAAGATGCGCTTGCTACTCCTAAATTATTAGTAATTTCTTTATGTAAATTAATATTTTTTTGATATTCTTCTTCTTTTCTTAAAGAATAATCCCAATAAATTAACTTTAAAGATTCATCTAAATTATCTACTAAATTAATTTTATTAAAACTATCATAAGCATAATTTTTACTGCTAAAAAACATATCAGCCCACATTTCAACATTTAGATTATATTTTTTAGTGATTTTTAATACTTCATTTAAATGTTTAAAGAATATATCAAATTTATTTGTAAACTCATGATTATCTAAATAATGTCCTCTACCTAAATTATGAGCTTCATCCATACCGATATTAATAGTATCGGCATGAAACAATTCTTTTACACTTCTTATCATTTTTTCAATTAATTCATAAGTTTTCTTATTATCAACTAATAAAATATCATCAATATCAAATAAATTATTATAAACACACCATCTTTTTATAGTTTTTAAATGAGCTAAAGTTTGAATGCAAGGAATAACTTTAATTGAAAAAAGTGAAGCATAATTAACGATATTTTTAATTTCTTCTTTATTATATCTACCTCTAAAATGACCAAAATATGGTTCATCTTCTATTTCAAATAAATCTTCTAAATATATTCTTATTGAATCATAACCAAGTAAAGCTAAATATTTAATAAGTCGATAAAAAGTTTCTACTCTTAAAACATTATTTCTAGCGACATCAACCATCAAGCTTAAATCATTAAATGATTTAACTAGTTGAAGTGAAAAATCTTTATCAAATTTAAAATTTGCAAGGTTAAATAAACATCTAAAAATATCGACTTCTTTTACATAATTTATTTCTATTTTATTTTCACTTTTAAAGTATTTTAAAGATATTTCTTTACTCTTATTTAAACTAAAAATTATATGTTTTTCTTTAAAAACCTTGCAAAAATCAAATTCTTTTTCTAATTCCTTTAAACAAGACTCGATATTAATCATATTACTTAATTAGTTTAATAGCCCCATATACACCAAGTAAGTCATTATCTTTAACATATTCAACTTTTTTATTTTTGATGAATTCTTTAAAGATTAAGGTGCTATTAGCAATACCTCCTGATATATAGATTATATCAACTCCTAAACTATCAACAAACTCTAAAAATTTATTAAGTTTTCTAAAATACTTTTTCAAAATACTTATCGCTTTTTTATCTTTTTCTAAATATAAATCAAATAAATTTTTTACACTCATTTCATAGTGATATTTATTTTGTATTTCTTTTTTTAAATAACAAATCGATAACTCTTTTTCAGCACATCCTCTTTTACCACAATCACATTTCATTCCAAACTTATTAATCGTGTAATGAGCAAACCTCCCTAAATTAAAGTTTTCTCCATAATAAATTTCTTTATTTTTATACAATACAGCTCCGACTCCAGTGCCTAGCGTAATCATAAAAATATCTTTATTAATATTATTATCGTTTAAAATCCCTAATAGGTGACAGACCGCATCATTATTTACATAACATTTAACCTTATACTCTCTTTCAATATATTCTTTAATTTTAAATCCAGTAAATCCTTTTAAGTTATCACTAGCGTATCGACATATCCCATTTATATAATCAATATCTCCAGCAGTAGAAATCGTTATAATTTCAATATCTTTATATATTAAAAAGTAATGTTGATACACTTCATCTATTGAATTAAGTATATTTATAAAACCACTTGAAGCATTAGTTTCGGTTACAAAACTATCAAATAAATTATTATCTAAAAAAATTCCACTTTTGATATTGGTTCCACCAATATCCATTGATAAAATATGCATTTTTATAAACTATCCTCGATATTTAATTCTATTTCAAAAGTTCTATTCCAAATAAAACTGATCTTTAAATCTTTTATATAAGAAAATAAAGTATTAGAAAACTTTTTTGTTTCATTTAAAATTAATTTCTTTCCTAATTCTTCATAATATTTTCTTTTACTTCCTAAATTAAATTTAGTAATTCCTTTATCATTATTTTTATTAATCTCAAAAATTATTAAATTTCTTACAACCCCCATATAAATATAATCTTCAATATATCTTTTCAATAAAGATTTATCTTTCTTTATATCATCTTTTGAATAAAAATAGCTTATTAAGTTAGCTAAAGTAGTCCCTATTGTATTACTTGATGTATTCCATCCAGCATAGGCACTAATTTTAAATAATAAGTTCTTATTATCTAAATGTTTAATTAATTCTTTATCTCCTTCATTACAAAAAGCTATATCAGCGATCCCAACATTCTTTTTTAAATTAATAATATATTTAATAGTATCTATAAAAGAATATAAATTTCTATTCTTTTCATAAACAATAGAAACCCTCTTATCTTTTATATCAATAAATTCACTTCCATTATTAATACCTAAACAAATATCAGCTTCACTTATACTACTTACATAAATCCCTTTAATAGCGTAAATATGATATTTAATGGTTTCATTTACTGGGCGATCTTCAAACATTGGAATAGCATTTCTTCCTAAGTTTGATCCAAAAAAGACAAATATTTTAGGTTCATATTTAAAATAGTCATTTAAAACTCGACTTATTAAAGTAAGTCCTATCTCATCTGCTCCTGGATACATCACTATATTTTCAGTTAAATTATTTTCTTCAATAAACTCTTTTATTTTTCTAGTATCCATTGAAGTAAAACCATATTCACTACAATCATCTTGTGGAATAACAAAAAAGTCAATTAAACCATCTTTAACATATCTTAAATTATTTAATATACCTTCTAAGTTCTTTTTTCGACGATTAAGAAAATCATCAAGGATATTTTTATCTAATTTTTCCTTAAGAGATTTTAACTCTTTTTCTTCATTTAAAGTTATTTCATTTAATTGTTTTTTATCGATTAGTTGACCTAAATGAAATATATTATAACCATTAGTTTCAAAATAATCTGGCTCTTCATCACTACTATTATAAGAAGGACAGCGCATAATTAATTCATTAGCAAATATTTTGATTTTTGGATTTAATTCTTTAATCTTACTAATAACATTACTTCTTTTAAAAATATCATCTAAAGAAAAATGATGATTTCTACTAGGAACGATTCCACCATATAAAAGTGTGTCAAAAGAAAGAACTAAATAGTCAGCATCCATTGATTCATCTATTAGCCATTTAGCTAGCCTATCTAAATTACAAATTTCTTTTTTATTACTTAAATATGATTTACTAGGCAAAACTAAATTAACTTCACTTGGTAAAGGTAAAGCTTGTAAGTAATTATAGTTACATGGTCTTTCATCTAATGGCAATACGACTATTTTCATAAAAAATCCTTTTAATTAAGTTTTAAGCTTTTTACATTCTTAATAGCTTTTATATAATTCTTACTTAGTAAAGTCATTCCTAAATCATTAGGATGGACTCCATCTACAGTAAACTCACTTTCATCTAAAATTTCGTCTTTACTAAATAAATCATAGTTATTAATAAAGTAAATTTCTTTATTTAATTTCCTATATTTATTAACTCTAGACTTTAAAAATTTATCATTAAAAACTTTCATCATTTTATTTCTAGGTAAATAAGAATCGATGCTCATTTTTGATTTATTCATCAAAATCACTGCTAAATTAGGATATTTTTTATAAAATTCATTTATAAAATCATCAAAATTATTAACCATCCATTTATCACATCCAGCATTAGCTTCAGCATCAATTATTAATAATTTAACATCATCGACTTTAGCAATAATACTCCCTACTTCTTTTTCTAGAAGTCCTGCTCCACTAAATCCATAGTTCAAAGTATCAATATCAAAAAATCTAGAAACAACATTAGTAATACTTAAACCAGGTCTACTTGCTCCACATCCTTGTAAGATACTTGTTCCATAACATAATATTTTCCCATTATTTTTATAATAAGTAGGAAGAGCATAACTATCTTTTTCTAAACCAATCTCTAAACTTTCTACACCAATATATAAAGGTAAATTTATTATTATTTCTCTTTCTTTAGTTTCTCTAAAAACACCAATATTAGAAATAAATTTCTTTCTATCAATATAGTTAGGAAAGGCTATATTATGAAATTTATAAACGCCATCTTCTTTATAATAAAGATCAAAACCACATTGGGCAAAGAAATTTAGATTTTTCATATCAAAAACACCATTCTCCAACACTCTTAAAGTAATTAGTCGTGAATTAGTTTTAAAGTGAATTTGAATCCCACTTGAATGAGTTGCTAGCCACATCACATCTTGTGAAACATTACCAATGTTTTTAATATCTTCACTAGTAAATCTATGAAAAGACTTTTCTTTATCAATTATTCCACTTCCATAAATTTTAAATTCTTTTTCATTAAAAGGATTATGATAAATATTATCAACATCTTTAAACATTAAAGAATCATCATCTTTAATCGAGTAAGCATATACTTTATCAATTAATTCTTTTTTAAACATATTATTTCTCGCTTCCTAAAGTGATACCAGATTTAATATATCGAATAACAAATGGATAAATTACTAGAATTGGAATAACTGAAATTACAATTGAAGCACTTTGGACATTTGTTAAATTCATCGCTAAGAAACTTGTTGGATTATTACTTGGATCCACTTGTAATAAATTATAAATATATAAAGCTAAAGGCCAGAATTGCTCTTTATCGCTTGTAGTTCCAATAAACATTAAGGCTCCACTATATGAATTCCAAGTTCCAACTATTGAAAAGAATGCACAACTTGCAAAAACAGGAAGTGACATAGGTAAAACTATTCTAATAAACATTTGTAAATTACTTACACCATCTACTTCAGCTGCTTCAAGTGTTTCTTTTGGTAATCCTTCAAAAAACGATTTATATAAAAGCATATTATAAACATTATTAACTGATAAAAGCATTACTGACCGTATTGTTCCATAAATTCCTAAACCTCTAAGAAGTAAAACAGTTGGAACAATACCAGCACTAAAAAGCATTGTGATAATAAAGAAAACCATAATTATTCTTTTAAAAGGAAAATCTGGTTTACTTAAAGGATAAGCTGCCATAGCCATAAATAAATTACTAAAGAAAGTAACAAAAATAGTGATAATCACGCTATTTCCTAAAGATCTCCAAAAGGCATTATCATGAACAACATAAGTAAACATATCAAAAGTAAAACCTTTAGGTAAAAAAGTAACTTCACTATTACTAGTACCTGTACTAAAAGCAAAAGAAAGTAAATTTAATAAAGGGATGATGACAATTAAGCAAAAGAAAGCAAGTAATAAAATATTAATACCATTTAGTACCCTATCACTAGTTGGCTTTTTAATTATTTTTTTAAGATGTTTCTTTCTTACACTAATAAATGGACTTCTCATTACCATAATCCTCTATGTAAAAACTTCTTACTTATTGCATTACCACAAAGCATAAATAAAAGAGAGACTGAAGAATTAAATATACCTAGTGCCGTAGCAAAAGACATATCCGCTCCTGCTCCTAAAGCGACCTCATATAAATAAACATCTAAAGTTTTCATTCTTTCTTTTAAGTTAGGATCACTTATATTAGCTAATAAATTTATTTGTTCAAAACCACTACTTAAAATATAAGTAATATTCATAATAAACATTAAAGCAATGATAGGTAAAATGGAAGGAAGGGTTAAATACCAAATTTGTTTAATCTTACTACAACCATCTATTTCACTAGCTTCATAATACGATTTATCAATACTCATAATAGCAGTATAAAACATAATAGAATTCCAACCACTACCTTTCCAAGCATTCATCACAATTGCAAAAAATTTAAATAAATTAAAACCTGCAATTCCTCCAATATTATCTCCAAACCAATAAATTGGCTCTTTAATTAATCCAATATTCATTAAAATGTTATTAATAACACCATTTTGATCTCTAAATAAATTATTCCATATACCAATAACAGTAGGCCAACTTAAGAAATTAGGTAGACACAAAATAATTAAAATTAGTTTAGAAGTAAATGTTGATTTCACTTCACTTAACATAATTGCAAGTAAAATTGAAAAAGGAAAAACTAAACATAAATTAATAACATTTATGATTAAAGTATTTGAAATAGACAATAAAAACATTTCACTATCTTCACCAAAAATTCTAGAAAACTGCGCAAAACTCCAGTTATTTCTAAATAATTCTTGTAATGGTGAATTAATCGCTAAAACAAAATCACTTTTAAAAGCTGCCAAAATAAAAATCAATGGAATGTAACCAAATAAAAAGGCAAAAAATGCTGCAGGTAAAATAAACCAAAAAATCGTTGCGTATTTTTTAATCTTTACTCCAACTCGATGAAAATAATTCATCTTACCAATTTGAAGTTTTTTTGTTTTTCTACCTAAAGCTATTAATTCCATATTTATTTATTTTTATACCAATTATTTACTTCGTTTTTTACATCATCTTGCCAATATCTACTTAAATAAGTACTTCTAGCATTTTCTAGTGTATCTCCGCCTTTATTAATTATGTTTTGAAGTTGAGTTATAACATAATTTTGGGCCAATAAATCAACTTTTGCAAAGTTTTCTAAGATTGGATGCACTGCAAATGGATCTAAAATAAGTTGCGATTCATCTGTGACTAAACATTCCCAAGCATTAAATCCTTTTTCACTAGCAGGCCACCATTTTCTTGCTACACTTGGGTTAACTCCAGTTTGATATTGACTCATTCCACTAATATCATTATTAAAAGTAGGTTGAATAAGTTTAATGTATTCATCTTCTTCCCCAACACTTGTTTGAAGTTTTACAGCATCAGGGTCATCACTATTTGTATATTCATAATGAACACCTTCTTCACCAGCACAAACTAGACGAGTCGCTTCCTCAGTATTTTTCAAGTTTATCCAATCTAAAGCATAAGCTGCTCTTTTAGCACTAGCTACTGGCACAACTATATAATAAGAAATACCATGAGAATCTCTAGCCACACCTTTTTCTTGAACATTTGTTCCATGAGTTCCATCTCCTTTAAGAAAAACTCTCCATTGAACTAAAGCATCACTAGAAGCAATACCATATTCGTGCTCATTTTCTCCATATACATAATTTCTTTTTTGATTTTCACTAACAACATTAGTTGGAAAACCTCTATAAGAAGCAATCATTGATTCTCTTAAATTAGTAACATTCCAATAAGAAAGGTTTGCAACGCTACAACTTCCTAAAACAAAATTATTCACAATGTTCGCTTCAAGTTGCGTAGACCAACCATTAGCTAAAACTCCTAAAGTAGCGATTTCATGCATGTAATTTAAATAATTTTCCATTTCATCACTAAACAAAGCATTTTCTAGTTCCCCATTTTCGTTCTCAAACCAATTTTTAGGAACATCAAAAGAAGCTGTTAAAGGATTAGCGTCTGCATTAGTTCCTGCAAGTCCAAAAGCATGATAATTTGCATTACCTGGACCAAAATGAGATTGTAAAGCTCTAATTGCAGTATCAAATTCACTAATTGTTTCAGGAATTTTGTTTATGCCAACTTCGTGAAGATGATCCATATTCCAAACTAGACCAACATTAACCATAGTCGAATGTCCAACTTCTGGAATAGCATAGATTTTATCGTTATAAGTTACAGCTTCCCATTGCTCATCAGTTATTTCGCATAAAGTATTTAAGTTTGGAGCATATTTTTCAATGCCTTCAGTTAAATCGGTAAAATAGCCATCAGTTACGTAATTATTAAATAAGGTAGGACTTATTTTTAAAACATCAACAGCTTCTTTACCTGTAAGCATCGCTTGAACTTGTGTATCAGCATTACTTTCACTAGTTTGATTATAAATTACATCATAGCCTGTGATATCTTTTAAGTGAGTAGCAATATATCCATTTTGTACTTTGTCATTAGTTTGTCCAAAAGCAGGAAAATAAGTATTTAAAGTTATTTCACTTTTAGTAGAGCTTACATCAATTGTCCAATCTGGATTAGGATCAATTGCGCCTCCACAACTTGTAAGTAAACCACTTAATAGAATAACACTACTTAAACTTCCAAGAAATTTTTTCATCAAATTATTCCTCCCAAGGATTTGTATAACTAACTGATTGACTTAAATAAGTATCTCCAGCTTCATATGTGTTACCACTAGCATAAGTTCCTTTTTCTTCATAAACTCCAAATTCGTGATAACTAGCAAAAGCACCTTGACTATAACCATCACGCATATACTCGCTACCTGGTGTAAAAGAAATTATTTTATCACTAGTTGCATTACGATACGTTTCAATATTATCATCGACATATCTTTGCATTTCTATATTTTCCCAAATAACATTAGTCATTGAGGCGCCACAATCCCAGTTCCAAACATTACCTACAACTGGGCAATAACTAGAAGCAATTAAAGCTGTATAGTAACAAGGCTCGACATTTTCATTTACAGGTGTAACTCCATCACTTTCATAATGTAAATCACTTAAAGTAAAAGTTTGATTTGTTCTTAAATTCGTAATATTTAAAATCCAACCATTTGTTAAACCACAAACTTCAAATCTTAAATCATCAAAACCACTATATTCACCAGTACTTGGATCATATTTTGTTGATTGAGTAACAATTCCTAAATCAGGAAAAGTTAAAAATCCTTGAGTACCATGAGTTCTAGATTGGCAATTTCTAAATAATCTATATTGGACAGTACTACCCATTAAATTACCAATAAGCCCTAAATCACTACCAATCCCACAGCCTAAATTAATAAAAATATAAGCATTCCAGCCATCACCATCTGCACTTGGACGATATTTCATTTCACTTAATCTAACATTAGCTGTGACATAAGAAAATCCATTAATATTATTACCATTTTCTCCTGCTCCAACTCCGTTTTTAGAAAACATATAATTATATGCACCAGCATTAAGTTCAAGTTTTGATTCATTTAATTCCATATTAGTAGTGTAGTCGCTTCTTCCTAAACGAGCATATTGACTACCAGTACCAGTAATAGCATAACTATTTTTATGTGAATCAATATATTCAGTAGCTGCTCCACTAGCATCCGTACCTACATAATCATGACCATCAAAAACGAACCAATTACTAGCTCTTTGACGAATAAATACTTGTGTAAAATTAGAATCTTGAACCTGTAATGGCTTAGAATTAGATCCATTCATTCCTGCAATTCTTATTGCTTCATATAAATTATCAAAAACATTACTATCTAAAACTACATTATTATACTCTAGTTCTTCTGGCTTATTGCCTTCTTCATCTAAAACTGTAAATGGAGCTTTTAACTTAATAGGCTCACTATCTACTTCGATATTATCAATAATTCTAGGGTTAGTGGCGCTATATTCACCATTATCTCCACCTGGATTATTATCATCTTTGTTACAACTTGTAACTAATCCACCAAGTAAAATTAAACTATATAACGATAATTTAAAAACTTTCTTTTTCATAACTATCTATCTAACGCTTCTTCAAGTTGAGTGTAACCGTCAATTAAACGAACCATTTTTTGTGTCATTGGATCAAGTTTAGCATAATCAGTTTGAGCAAGAATTACGCTAGCAGAAGTTGCTGTATCTGTTGGTAAAATTGCTCCAATTAAAGATTCGGTTTTTAAAACTTCTTCAGTTCTACTAACAGTCGCATTAACTGGTGTATAGTCAATATCATAAACATCAACATCAGTAATATCTTCGTGATAAGTAATATTAGCATAATGATCTAAAATAACTTCAACGTCTACTAAATTACCAAAATCTTTATTTAATAAACTATAAGTTTCCCCAGCTTTTCCAACCATTGAAGTATCACCTTGATAAATTTCATCAGTTAAGCCTTCTGGAACAGTACCTTTAGCTTCGGTAATTCTAATATTTTTAAAATAAGCTCCACACATAAAATCAGGAGTAAACATTGTTTCGTCATAATCTTCATCAGCTGAAATTAAGTCTAAAGCAAAATTAGCTCTTGGTGTTCCTCGTCCATTCATTTCAAGATATTCATAATTTTTATTAAAAGTTTTACTTGTTCCATCACTATAAGTAACTTCAATAATTAAATCGTTACTCCAAGTTTCATACTCTTCATTATAAACATAATTTAAAGTGAGTTTAACATCACCATTTGGAGTATATTCTTGCGTATCTTCATTCCAAGTTGAAGTCAAAATAATTTCACTTGTGTCATATTCTAAAAATTTCGTATCGCTTTGAGTTTCACCGCTTATATAATACCAATCGCCTGTATCAGTATTCATATAAATTCCTTGATTTGAATAGTTATATGAATCGGTACTTGATAAAGTAATAGTTGGTACTGCTTTTTGAGTTTCGCTATATGAAGGTCTAATTCTAGCTTCACTTAAATCAACGTTAAAAGTAATTGATCTCATACCACTAAAAGCAATTGGATTATATCTAACTGAAGTATCAAGAAGAGGTAAAATATTCCAAGCAGCGGTGGTAGTTGCATGTCCTTCTTTAGCTAAAAGATGGTATGGTTGATAATATTGTTTTAAATTATCTGTTGATGACATTATTGTTGTAACTTTTTGGTCTTTAAAAAATTCAGTATTCCCTTGAAGATATTGGGAGTATCCATTTAAAACGTTTCCGTCTTTATAATAGAAGAATTGATCTTGGTTAGCACCTTCAATTCCACCTTCTCCTGCTCTTCTTTGGAAAAGAATAGTATTAGTTGTATCGCCTTTTCTTTTTACATAGCTACCATTATCACAATAATCAAAACAATAATTAGCGGCTTCATATAAAGAAGGAAAATCAACTTCTTCATCTACGATGTACTCTCCATTTTCTAAATATTGAGCGACAACGGTATAAGCATCAACTCTACTATCAACAAAGGTTGATGTATTATCATTACTTGGTGTGTCACCTCCACTTCCACCTTTTTCACAAGAAGCTATTAATAAACTACTACATAATAATATTCCACAAGTAAATAATTTTGTTTTCATAATCTAATCCTCACAATAATCTTATTATTAAATTATATAAATCTTAATATTTTGCACTAAATAGGTTAAATATTAAGTCTTATTTCTTAATTTATGTATATTTTTTATAATTATAAAAATAGTACTCCCAATAAGTAATATTCCTAAAGGAATTAAAGTAGCTAGTAAAATAATTTCTAATTTATCGTTACTAGGAGCTTTTAAAGAAGTTATTGTTTCTTCGTAATTATCTAAATTAAAGTAAACATCATCTTCTCCAACTATTTCTTTATAATTATTTTCTTTATTTCCTCCATTATCTAATAAATTAACTTTAAAAACATCACTATATAAACCATAATCATTAGTTTCATCGTAATAATATAAACTTAAAGTTAAAGTACTCGAAAATTCATTACCTTCTAAATAAATAATTCCATAATCTTTAAAATTAGATAAGACTTCTCCATTATATTTAGTAGCACCAGCTACTAAATTACTTTCTAATTCATCTAAGCTATTAATAACATAAAAATCTTTATCACTACGAATAGATTTAATTAAATTAGATGAATCATAATAGTCATCAGTAGTAGCAATATTAAGTGGTTCTTTTAATGAACTAGGATCATTAAAAGTATATGAATTTAAAAAATACCCTCTAGAAATCATATTAAAATAATGATTTTTTAAATCAGGACTATACCCTAAATCTAATGAAGTATTGTATTTTTTAAAGAATTTAAGTGATTTTTCTAAATCACTTAAATTAGAAAATTCATTTTCTCCATTAGGGGCTCCTAAATACATCGTCATCATATAAGGCATATATTTATTAATTGAATCATAATACCCTTTAAAGAAAGTAATCCCTATAACTTTATCTTCCATATCGTATTCTTTAACTATTTCGTTTACGTATTTAGCAACATCCAAAGGATATGTTGCAAAACCTCCATCAAACTTAAATTCTAAAATGAAAATTAGATCACTATCTTTAAATTCACTAAATACTTCTTTTAAAGTAGGTATCTTTTCATTAACACTAGTTTCGTTATCAATTAAATTAAAACTTTTAACTTTAGATAAAGTCGACTGTGTTATTTTAGAGTTATCTTTACAATCAGTCGTAACATTTAATTCATTATTATGACATATAACGATCTCATGATCTTTAGTGATTTGTAAATCAATTTCAACATAAGTTGAATTTAAAGTATCTGCTAATCTAATAGAACTTAATGAATTCTCATTTATTCCACTTGTAACTACGCCTCGATGAGAAGCTAAAAATTGTTCTTTTGTATTACCTAATTTATTAAATTTAGATAAAGCACTATTTAAATCATTTAAAGAAGAAGCAATAATGCCACTACTACCACTAGTTATACTTTTAAAGTAATCATATAAATCAACATTATTTTTAGTAAAAATAACTTTGTTAAATTTATTAAATTCATTAATTATTTTATCTAAATCTTTAAAGTGGGAATCAATAGTAAAACTATTGATTCCATAGATATTAGATATATTAATTATTTTATAAATATCAGCTAAATCTAATAAGTTAAAGTT
>JADIMY010000120.1 GCA_017694345.1 Candidatus Onthovivens merdipullorum
ATATAAGGAATTAATATCTTCTGTAAATAAAGAATATAGTTCTATAATAACACCGTTTTATTATAAAATTGAAGATATATTGAAACAAATATTCAATGATTTAGATACGGATTATATTTCAGTTGAAAATAATGGTAGTTTTAATATAATGACTGTTATATTTGATGATATTACTGATGCTCCATTACCAATAGAGATAATTGGTTTAACTATAAAATATGGTGAAGTTAAAGTAGTTTCTAATACAAAAGAAAAGTTTGATTTAAGAAAAATTAATATCAATTCTCAATTTGTTATATTATTAACAATTTTATATAGAAATATAATATCTAATAAAATATAAATTTATCTGTTTTCTTTTTTTTTTATTAATAAAATATAAATATAATGGTAATAACGAGTATTATTTTCGGTACATTAATAATAGTTTTGATTTGGTTTTTAGATTTTTATAAGGGAGCATTTACTGATGAACTTATTTTTACAATACCAGCTATAATATTAATGATGGGAGCTTTTTTATTAGGATTAAATAATTTCCTTTTAACTAAAAATGGATTATTTGAATTAATAATAGTTGGATTAATATTAGCAATAACTATATTTCTTTATTTGAAGCATATACTAAATAATATGTAGAATAGATTGTATTTTTTAACATTATAAATTTTTCTATTATCAATAAAATTGTTACATTTGCAGTGTGATTAAAAAATAGATATTTAATTAAATAAACAACAACTATGTATAACGAATTATCTGTATTGGATATTGTTAAATCTCCAAACAAAGAAATTACTGATGTGGATGTATGCCAAATGTGCGTGAAATATAATGAAACTACTTATCACTATATTCAACTTGATTTTTTCAGTAGTGATGATGATTTTTATTGTGACACACGTACTAAAGATGAATTAGAGTATCTAAAATCATTATTTAAATTTGACTATAATTCATTTAGAACAAACCAATTTATTAGAGATGTAGTTAATGGTAATCAATTAGCAATCAATATCTGCAATAATCCTAAATGTTGGGTTGAGATTTGTCTTGATGTATCTTTATATTCAAAAGAAGAATGGAAAGAGGCTTTGTCTAGTTATTATTGTGATAAAGAAATCAAGAGATATATCTCTGAACCAAATTATCAATTAATTGCAGAATGTATGTTTGAAAATGATTATGTTTATTCTTATCACTATTGAGAATAAAGTTTTGACGTTAATTAACAATTAAAATTTTTCTATATTAAAATAAGTAATTATATTTGCATTGTAAAAAGAAGAGAAATTAATAACAACATAAAAATAATATATTATGAACAAAAATGTAGTTATCTGCCCTTATTGCGGTGAAGAAATTTATGGAGATTATAATTATGAGACTGGTCATACTGATTATGATTGCAGCAGTTGTGATTCTCATTTCACAGAGGATGATTTTATTGAGTGCGATAAATGTGGTAATTTAGTTTATAAAGATGATATAAATGAAATTACAACCAATGATACCGTTGAATATTTATGCAATGATTGTATGAATAATTCAATTTAAAATTGACTCTTTCTTATCAACACTAAAATTATAAAAAGCGTAAATCTAAGCCAAACCGTCTGTGATAGATAGTTTGGCTAAATTATTATTTTTAGTATTTTTGTAAAAAAAAATTACCATAAAAATTGTGATTTTCTATAGGGAATTTAAGTTTTCGTGTAAAAATTTTTTACTTTTTATTTCTTAAATTGAATTAGAATAAAAATTAAAATAATCAACTTATCTAAGTTAAAATTGACTGATTAAAATATTAAATTATGCTATTCTGATTATTATATTTTATTAACTATTAAAATATTTCTTTTTAAATAAAACATATTATATTTGCATCAGAAAACTTAAAATTTATATTGTTATGGAAAAGAAAAATACTCTAGTAATTGGATTTAGCAAGGCAAGTTATTCTTATGAAGAACTAAGAAACCTAACGCAACGTCAGCTGTACGAACTTTTTCTCGCTGATTGTGATGGCACATATTCTTATGATTGTCTAACAGATTTCTTTTATGATTTGAATGAAGATAGCGATAATGGAAACCACATGATGAGAACGTATTATGTCTTTAGTGTTGAAATTTAAATAAATATAATGTCTAAAAGAGAAGTTGTTATAGGTTTCGATAAAGATTATTATTCTTACAAATCTTTAAGTGTATTTTTCAATTATATTTTAGCAATAACTAAACAATAATCATTATGAAAGAAGATATTAAAAAAATGTTTGATGATTTGTCAAGTAATGGAGTTAACTACATTTCTGATAGCGTAATAAGTGATATGCTTGAATGTGTTTCCATTATAGATTCAATTGATTATTGTTCTTGCAATTATGGTTCTAGAATTAAGTCTTTAAAACCATTTTTCCTAAATCCAAATAATCTTGAAAATATTGGTAAAGCTATTAATCAATTTCAATATTTAGCTAGCGCACAACAAATTAAAATATATCGTAATGATTTTTCTGAATTAAAAACTTTCTTATATCAAAAATATCTTGGTTTAATTGATTTACCTACGACAATAGAGGAAACATATCAAATGATTTCTAAGTTTGAATCTATATGTAGTAAATATGGAATAGAAATGCCTACATTTTATGTAAATGATTCATTTATTAAAAATGACGCATATAATTTAATTATACGGAGTGATGTAAAATCAAATGATACATATAAAGTTATTTTTACTAAAAATGATTTTATAATAAGAAATAAACTTTATAAGACGAAATTTGTACCTGCTTATATTACAATTCCAATAATGGAAGAAATGCAAGCAACAATGTTAAATTTAAAATATTATAACGATTTTGTTAACTAATTAATAATTGATTGATTTAAATTAAATAATCCCGTTGAATTTAATTATTTAACGGGATTTAACTTTTTATACTTGCTTATATAATTGGAAAAATATATCTTTGTATTATCAAATTTAAATAGTAATAATAACAAATAAACTTTGAAGATTATGTATTGCAACAACAACAAAAGTAAACAAACTATTATTCGTGATAAATTTAATGGAATGTCTTATACTGATGTGTTAAATAAAGCGAATTTTACATATTTAGGCGGTTGTAAAAATTCAACAAAAGAATTATTATCTTTGAAAAATGGCTGTTTAACATATATGCTTTATTTAGCACCTAGTAATTTAAGCGGTTATCAAGTTTGCCCTAATGACAAATATTGCAAAGATTTATGCTTAAATGGTAGTGGACAAAATAAAATGCAAATTATTTCTAAAGGAATTTATGAAAGTCCTATAAATCAAGCTAGAATAAAAAAGACTAAACTTTTCTATGAAAATAGAGAAATGTTTATGTATCTTTTAATACATGAAATTAAAAGATATAGAAATACAGCTAATAAATTAGGTATATCATTTGCTGTTAGATTAAATGGCACTAGCGATTTATCGCCTGAGTTGTTTAGGTTTAATGGAGAAAATATATTAAAAATTTTTCCCGATATTCAATTTTATGACTATACAAAAGTTGTTCCTAGACTTAAATTAGTTGAGGCATATAAAAACTATGACCTTACATTTTCTTATAACGGGCATAATTGGAATGATTGCGAAACCTATCTAAATAATAATGGTAAAATATCAGTTGTGTTTGAAAATAGAATACCAAAGTATTATAGAGGATATAAAGTAAATGACGCAAACGGGTACGATATGCGATTTTTAGATAACAAAGGCGAAATATGTGGTTTAAAACTTCATAAGGTAGGCAGCCAATACGATAAATATGGTCATTATTTAGGAATTGGAGATACAAACTTTATAGTAAAAGATAATGATGTGAATTGCATTTATTAATTCATAAACTATACTCTTTATTAACAAATAAGGTAGGATATAAATTATTAAATTCCTACCTTATCTTTTTTTACTACAATTTCTCAAGCAAAATCTGAAAAATAGAACAATAATTTTGAAAATTCCCTATAGAAAATTTTTTAAATTTATAGAAAAATCTGAAAAATAGAACAATTTTATCTGAATATATAAGACCTATATTAATTAGCATAAAATTTTAAATATACAAGCTAATTAAGTTATATTAGCTAAGTTTTAATATATGATAACATATATAAAGTATAGAATTTAATTATAGTAATTTAACCCTATAATAGTACCTTATATTAAATAAATTCATTATCTTTGCTGTGTTGAGAAAGAAAATTATAACAATAACTTAAAAACTTGATTATGGAAATAACAACAATTTGGATGAAACAGAATTTTTCCTTTTATAATAGGAAATATTTTAAAAATAAATTACCTAATAATGTAGAATTTATAATAAGCAGAACAACACGCCAATTAGGTAGATATACTTATAGATATAACAAATATACTAACTATGTTTTTAGCCGACAAATATCTATATCAAGTAAATTTAATCTGACTGAAAGTAAATTTATAGATATATTATTGCATGAAATGATACATTGTTACATAGAATCTAATAATATAATAGATAATAATACCCATGGATATAGATTCAGACAAATAATGAATGAAATTAATTGTAAGGGAAATCACAATATTGAAGTTACAGCTGATGGCAAGGAAACAATAAATTTTCAAAAAATGGAAGAAAGTACTATTGTATTGCTTAAATTAAAACACAACAATATAAATTATATAGCAATTAAGATTCCTAAAAATAAAATGGAAATTGCTTATAATACGTTTAAAGATACAACACAATTTGGTGATACAGTAGAATATATAAGAGTATTTAAAACAATGAATAAAATATGCCTTAATTGGAGAAAATTTCAATTTGGTAGTATTATACATTATAGAAATATTAATGAAGAAACTAAAAACTCTATAATTAAAACCATGACACAAGAATTTAAATATTATTAACTAAATAATAAGCCTTAATTCAAAATTAATTTATTAAATTTGCATCAGTGTTTGAAATAATAGATACGCAAAAATAATAAGTGTAAATTCTATACATAAATATTGCGTCTAACTGAATAAACCTTACTTTATATAGGTTTGTGAGTTAGACGCTTTTTTATTGCATATCTTTAAATATAAAATAACTTAATTTATTTAATTAATAATAAAAGAATGAAACTTGTATTATGTATTGAAAAATAAAATAGTTTATCATCTATATTATATAAATTAATTAATTTTTTCTCAGTACTTAATTAAGTATTAACTAGATGCATTAATGGGTTCTAATATAGAAAATATTATGTTTGTTGACTATATAGCACAATTTATATTAATTGTTATATTCTTAACTGTCGTTATAGGAATATTTTGCTTAATATTCAAATATCTTTTTACCTCAATAGAAAAATCATTTCATAACGAAAATTTTTATAATAACAATTATTATAATTACCAAAATAAAAATACTTATTATTATAATGGTAATTTTAATAAAGAATACACTATAAGGCAAAATAAAAAAAAGGAACAAGAAGAAAAATTAAAAAAAATAAAAGATAAATTAAATGAATTACATAGGAAAATAATAGAAAATAAACATAATAAAACAAAATTTTAATTTATAAAAAAACTAACGTACTTAATTAAGTATATCAAATATATTAGGCTATATGTATGCGAAAAGAAACATATCTGACTTCATAAAAAATAATAAAAAATTTAGTCTAAATAAAGTATTAGTTCTATTTAAAAAATTAAGAAACGCAAATAAAAATATGCCATTTATAAAATGTGTGATACAAAAAAGAAATTTTTTTTATGACTCTTATAATAATGGCTTAAACTACACAGTTAACGATAATGGCTGTTTGAATTTACATGATATACTGTTTATATGCTTTAGAAATGAAATATTACAAGATAAATTTTTAATAAATGGAAATTTAAACCTTTTATATAAAATATTTAAAAATAATAATATACATATAAATGAAAGTTATTACCCAATTATGTGTAATAAAAAAACTATGTTTAGTAATTTATTTGAATTAGTTAGAGGATGCCCAATTAGATTATGTGGCGAAGATATATTTGATACCTCAAAAATTAAAAGAGTATTAAAAAAAAATAAAATAAATTTTAAAGATGAAATAATATTAAATAATAATCTATTTATAGCTTTAGTATATAACAATGAAAATGAATTTGAATGCATAATTGGTAATGAATCAATGAGAAGTCTTATATATAATATATGTCGAGACTATCAAGGAAAAATAACTGAAAAAGATTTTAATATTATTAATATTAATAATTTGCACGAATATAATTATTTGAGTAATAATGCTTACTTTTTATATGAAAAAATACATAAACAAGTTTATACTAGAGAAGAAGCTACTAAACTACTAATAAAATACTTAACTAAAATTAAATATATAGAAAATATGAATAAAATATTTAATTTCCCTTATAGAAAAAAATGGATAAATAAATTATTATATAACCCAAAATACTTAAAAGAAAATGGAAAATATGTAGTCTTTGATTAATAAAACAATACTATGGTACTTAATAAAGTATGTATATTATGAATAGCAAAAGTGAAGCACGTAAATCATTAATAAAATGGCTTTATTTAATTCATGCCAAATATAAAGAACTATATGTAATAAAGCGAAGTAATTATTTTTCTTTTTTTATTAAAAATAATAAAACAACAACAGAAAATATTAAAGAAAATCATTTTTTTACATTGTTTTTTATAAATATTTATAAAGACTTTAGAGAGTGTGTCATATATAATAATCGAATGATTATAGAAAGCTTAAAAAATAAAAGACTATCATTTAGCCTATATTATGATAAAGAATCTAATGTTGAAAGAGCCGACAATGAACTATTTAAAGAATTAATTAAAACTCTTAAACGAAATCAAGAATTTGAACGATTCGATTGGCTAATACAAGCTTTTAATATTATTTATAATAATAAACTTTGATTTGAAAATTATTCTTATTATCTTTGTAATAACAAATTAAAACTTATTATATAAGTAATAATAAATAATTTTTTTTATTTAAAGGAGACATATAATATGAGACAAAGAGACATTGAAAGATTCTTCAATAAAAGAAAAAAAGGAGAATTAATCTATATTGAAACCAAAATATCAAAAAAACCTTATCTGCTTATTTTTGATAAAATAATAAATGGTGATTCTATTCAAGCTCAATTCTCATATTCATATAAGGATAATATTGTTTATAATAAAGAACACCCTTTTTGCTATATTTCAGATTTAAAAGAAGCTAAATTAGCATTGAAAGATGAACATGTGCTGTTTGAACAAATTCAAAGTAAAGTTTTTAAATAAAATTATATAATATATTAATAATATGGAAAATTATGATAATAAAGACATTTATATCCTAATAAATAAATTTATAAAAACACTAATATTACCTTTACTAAAAGGAGATTTAATTAAAAAACAATATAACGATGGAGAATGTATATTATACATAAATGCCAAATCATTAATATCACAAAGATTTTCAAAGATAACATCTAAATTCTGTATATACGAAAGAAGTGAAGAATATGCAAATGGATTTAAGGACGACCTAGTAAGCTATAATAGGAAAAATTTTAATTGGGAAGTGTATGCTAAAGAAGATGAATTTGAAACAGATGAAAAATTCATATATACACAATCGAAAGCAACTTATAACGACTTGAAAAAAATAAAAAATATCCTATTTGATATAGCAAATTGTAAAACAATTTTGTATAAATCTATTAACACAAAAATGCTAAGAAATGCAATTGTTGATATTAATAAAATTTATAAAAAATAAATGATATGAATAATGTTGGCAACCATCGTATCTTATTAAAAAAAAATATTAATAATTTAATTGATGATATTAATCATTTTTAGCAATAAAAACTTGCAAGTTATATAAATAATTAGTATCTTTGCAATGTAAAATAAAACGGGAGAGTTCCATAGCGGCAATTGGAGCTGACTGTAAATCAGCCGATTTATTTCTTCGTAGGTTCGAGTCCTACCTCTCCCACACAAAAAAAATAACAATTAATCAAGATTATAAATGGATAAACCAATTATAATAGTAGTAAATAATTATTTATTAACTTTAAAAAACAAAAATTTTATGGCAAAAATGAATGAATTTAGAAATGGCGCTGTTGTAAAAAATGATAACAACGAGTTTTTGTGTACTGAAAATGGGAGAGACTTATTTTGGTCAAACTCAACTGAATTTGCTTTCTGCTTTGAAAATAATGAAGCAGCTGAAAAATTCTTGAATGATTGGAATGAAAAACATCGCAGACAAGGAAAAATGAATATGATTCTAAACGGAGTTAGAATTGAATCGTCAAATTGTATGTGCGGAGAAGAAAGAAGACCAATTGGTTCTATTGATGAAGAAGAAGTTTCAGATGAAGTACTTGCACTTGCTACTTCTATTTTAAGAGATGAAAATGATACTCTTGATGATATTGAAGATGCTATGGATGAAAAAGAAGAACTTCAAGAAACTATTGAAAACGCTAAAGCTACCTTGAAAGATGTTGAAGCTGAAATCGAAAGATTGCGTAATAAAATTAATAGAAAACTTGACGCTGTTTTCAATCCAACTATGAAAGAAAAAGTTCTTGAAAAATTGCTTGGATAAAAATTAATAAAATATTTTAACTCTTATTTAGATTTATATCTTATTTATCTAAATAAGAGTTTTTTTATTAATTTATTACACTTTTTTTATTTTATTATATATTTATT
>JADIMY010000121.1 GCA_017694345.1 Candidatus Onthovivens merdipullorum
TAAAGGAACAATAAAAGAAGTGATATTTACTAAAGAAAACAAAAAGGACATATAAATTTTTACACTGTCAAAAAAAATAAATTGAATGTTACTAAAAATAAATTAAAATTATTGAGCATTTATGAAAAGGAGAAATTAATTTATGGCAGTACCTCAAAGAAGAACAAGTAAAACAGCTAAAAGACTAAGAAGATCACATTTAAATTTAAAAGTTAGTGGCATTACAACCTGCTCTAATTGTGGAGAAATGATTAAACAACATACCGTTTGTCCCCATTGTGGATATTATGATGGTAAAGAAGTTCTCCATATAAAATCAAAAAAAGCTAACTAATTATGAATTATAACAAGTATATTGATGATACATTATTAAAACAAGATGCGACATCTTCGCAAATAATCGTTCTTTGTAAAGAAGCAAAAGAATATAGTTTTAAATCAGTTTGTGTAAATCCTGATTTTGTTTCTTTAGCAAAAAATGAATTAAAAGATAGCGATGTTCTAGTTTGTACTGTTATTGGCTTTCCTTTAGGTGCAAATACTACTGCAACAAAAGTATTTGAAACTAAAGATGCATTAAATAACGGAGCAGATGAAATTGATATGGTTATCAATGTTTCTAAAGTTAAAGATAATGACGATAAATATGTAAAAGAAGAAATTTCTAAGATAAAGGAAGTTTGCGGTAATCACACTTTAAAAGTTATTTTAGAGACCTGCTTGTTAACAAAAGAAGAGATTAAAAGAGCTTGCTTACTTGCTAAAGAAGCTGGCGCGGATTTTGTTAAAACAAGTACTGGTTTTTCAACTTATGGAGCAAAAGTTGAAGATGTTAAGTTAATGAGAGAAACCGTTGGAAACGAAATGGGTGTAAAAGCTAGCGGTGGAATTAGAACTCATCAAGATATGCTTGATATGATTAATGCTGGTGCTACTCGAATCGGAACTAGTAGCGGTGCTAAATTAATGAAATAAATTTGTCTTGAGATATATTCAAATTTTGTTTTATAATCTTTAAGGTTTACGAAAGAGAGGTGAAGAAGGTGCCAAAAATCGTCATTAGAGAAGGCGAAAGTTTAGATGAAGGTTTACGTCGTTTCAAACGCCAAGTCAATAAAGCTGGTATTATTCAAGAGTGTCGTAAAAGAGAATTCTATCTTAAAAAGAATCTCAAAAGAAAACTAAAATCTGAAAACGCAAGAAAAAAATATAGATAAAAATAAAAAATGTAAAAAATGAACTGAAAAAGTTCATTTTTTTGTATACAACCCCATTTTTTAAACTACTTGTATATAGAGGAGGGAAAGTATGGGTTATTTTATTTATCAGTTAAAAGATAACGACTGCGGAATTGCATCATTAAAAATGCTTCTAGCGACGATTTATAAAAGGAAAGACTTTTTGTACTATCCACAAGATAAAGTCGATAAACAATATTCGTTTAATGATTTGATGCAAATTGCCCAAAAAGAAGGTGTAACTCTAACAGCTTATAGAGTTATGGACAAAGAAGAGCTTTTTAAAGGAAAAGGTGATTTTGAATTACCAATTTTAGTGACATTGAATTTTAAGGAATGTCGTCATATGGTTTTAGTTAAAAAAATATATAAGAATTCTTTAAAAATATATGATCCTAAAAAAGGAATTTATAGGATGAAGAAAAAAGACTTTTTCAATTTATGGGAAGGGTTTATTTTAGAAATTAGTGAAATAAAAGGAAGTAACTTTAAAGCAAGTAAAGTAAATGTTTTACCAAAGTCTTTTATGTTTTTATCATTATTTTTTGAATTATTAAGTTTTATTGCATTATTTTTAGGAATGTTTTTTGTTAATGAAAATTATAGTTTCTTAATTCCTTTATTACTATTTGTATTTTTTGTAATATTTGAATTTGTCTATCAAAAAATTGTGATTTTATCTCTTAAATATTTTGATAATAAATTACTATACGATGATTTTTTAAGAAATAAAAATTCATTTAAAGATTATTATGAAGACATGAATAAATATAAAGTCGAACTAGTTTCAACACCAATTAAATATTTATCAAGCGGAATAATTATTATCTTTGGAATGTTTCTACTAGGAATTAATAGTTATTTTAGTCTTATTAATTTAGGAATTATTTTCATTATTCAAATAATTTTTAAATTATTAGAAAAACGATATTTATTGAAGAAAAGAAATGAATTAGGAAATTTAGAACATTCCTTAATCAAAAGTGAAACTTTAAAAGATGATGAATTTAAAGAAAAATTAGAAACTTTAAATAATGAAACATACAATATCGTTAGTTTAACAAACTTTAAAAAATATTTCTTAATGTTTTTAACGATTATATTATGTTTATTATTTTTAGGTTTTAGTGGAAATATTACTTTAAACTTTTTATTATTTCATTTCTTTATGTATATTTTTCTTGAAGATAATTTTGAAAAAATCCTATCAATAAGCGATTCTATCGAAAAAATTAAAACTTATAAATGTCTTTATTTATATCATTTTAGTAAATAATTTTGATATAATAGCGTTATGGAACTTTATATCTCAAATGAAATCAATATTGACTTAAGTGAGTTTGAAAAAATATACCAAGATTTATTTTCTAAAACTTTAAAAACATTAAATAAGGGTGATAGATATATCGTATCTGTTACTTTTGTAAATAAAGATTTAATCCATGAGATAAATCTAACATATCGTAATGTCGATAAAGAAACTGATGTTATATCGTTTGCGTTTTTAGATGATGTAAATGAAACAAAAATAAATTCTAATTATCCTATTGATTTAGGAGAAATTTATATTTGTTATGATGTAGCTAAAGAAAATGCTACTAAATATGGAAATTCTATTAATCGAGAACTTTCTTTCTTATTTGTTCATGGTTTACTACATTTATTTGGCTATGATCATCAAAAAGAAGAAGATGAAAAAATAATGTTTGGTTTACAAGATAAAATTTTAGGAGATTAAAATGGAAGTTAAAGAGTTAATTAGTTTAGCAATTGAAGTAATGGATTATAGTTATTCACCTTACTCTAATTTTAAAGTAGGAGCATGTCTTCTTACTAAAGATGGAAGAACTTTTAAAGGAGCTAATATAGAAAATAGTTCTTATGGTCTATCGATGTGCGCTGAAAGAAATGCAACATTTCAGGCCTATTGCTCGGGTGTTAAGAAAGAAGAAATTGAAGCTATTTGCATTGTCGCTAAATGTAATCGTCCTGTCTCGCCTTGTGGAGCTTGTAGACAAGTTTTAAGTGAATTATTACCTACTGATGCTAAAATAATTCTTGCTAATACTGATTATCAATATTTTGAAACAACAATAGAAAAACTATTGCCTTATTACTTCACTAAGGATGATATGGAATAATGAAAAGTGGTTTCGTAAGTATTGTTGGTCGTCCTAATGTTGGAAAATCAACATTAATAAACGCAATTGTTGGTCAAAAGATTTCAATAGTTACTCCAAAAAGTCAAACAACTAGAGATCAAATTATTGGAATTTATAACGATAACGAATCTCAAATTGTATTTATAGACACTCCAGGTATTCATAAACCACATAATGAACTTGGAGAAATTTTAGATAAAAGAGCCTATCGTACAATTAGAGATTGCGAGCTAGCTTTATTAGTAATTGATACCTCAAAAGATTTAGGAGAAGGGGATGAGTATTTATTAGAGCATCTTAAATTTGATTGTCCTTTAATTTTAGTCTTTAATAAAATTGATTTAACTAATATCCTTCTAGTTACTAAAATTAAAGAGAGATATCAAAGCGTATATACTAACGCTACTTCTATAGAAATTAGTGCTTTAACTAAATTTAATGTTGAGGATTTAATTGAACTCATCAAAGATAAACTTCCTGAAGGACCTCAATATTATGATGTAAAACAACTTACTGATAAAGATTTAAGATTCCAAGTACAAGAAATTATTAGAGAAAAAACATTATTATTTTTAAAAGAAGAAGTTCCTCATGGCGTAGCAGTTTTATGTGATGAAATTGATACTAGCAAAAAGGAATTAGAGATATTTGCTAAAATTGTAGTTGAAAGAGAATCACAAAAAGGTATCGTAATTGGTAAAAATGGAAAGATGATTAAGCGTATTGGAACAGCAAGTAGAAAGGATATCGAAAATCAAATAAAAAAACATATAAATTTGCAATTAAGAGTGCAAGTAGTAGAAAATTGGCGTAATTCTAGTAGTTTTTTAGTATCTATCGGTTATAAATAAATGGAAATTTTTTATGGAATTTCTTTACTAGTAAGTCACTATAAAGATAAAGATGCAATAATTAATGTCTTGACTAAAGACTGTTTACTGACCTTAAATTTTCGAGGTGGTTATAATTATAAGAATAAAAAAATAATATTTACTAAGCCTTATATTATTGGAAATTTTGAAGTTTATAAAGGAAAGGTTGGAGGATATAAATTCAAAGATTGCGAAGTCTTAGAATATAATGATTCAATTAATGAATCTTTTAATAAATTAATTTGTGCAGATACTTTAAGCGAAGTTATTTTAAAAACAATAGATGGAATTGACTTAGACGAAAAATTTTTAAATAACACGATTGATATTTTTAGAAAAATAAATACAGAAAAAAATGAATATTTAAATTTATCAAATTATTTAATTTATGTGATTGATAAACTTGGAATTTATCCAACATTAGATAAATTAAAAGATGAATTAAGTTTGAATAATAACCAAAATAACGATACTGACTCGATTAACTATGAACTAGTGAAATTGATCAAAAATAAGAAATTAGAAGTTCCTAAAGTTAATGTGAACCAAATATTTAAACAGATTTCTTTTAATTTGATAAAATTTATAGTTTCGCAATTTCAAATAAATCTTAATTGTTTAAAAATGTACTAAAATACACTTATATGTTATTGACAGAGTGTTTATTTTACTTATAAAATAAACTAGTTTTTTGGAGTAAATTATGGGAAAAATTGAATTTGAAAAAATAGTAACACATTTACAAACTACTGGATATATTTTCCAAGGGTCACAAATTTATGGTGGATTGTCTAACTCTTGGGATTATGGTCCTTTAGGTAGTGAATTAAAACAAAATATTAAAAATATATGGTGGAAGAAGTTTGTCCATGAATCACCTACTAATGTTGGCATTGATTCAGCTATTTTAATGAATCCAAAAGTATGGGAAGCAACTGGACATGTTTCTACTTTTAACGATCCATTAATTGATTGCAAGCATTGTCATAATCGTTATAGAGCTGATGATTTAATAAACGAACAATATAAGGATGTAGATACAAACGCAATGACTATTGAAGATATGAATAATTTTATACATTCACATCCTTTGAAATGTCCTTATTGTGGTAAAAACGATTTTACTGATATTCGTCAATTTAACATGATGTTTAAAACACATATTGGTGTAACTGAAGACAATAAAAGTGTTGTTTATTTAAGACCTGAGACAGCTCAAGGTGTCTTTGTTAACTTTAAAAATGTTCAAAGAGCTACAAGAAGAAAACTTCCTTTAGGTATAGCAAATATGGGTAAATCATTTAGAAACGAAATTACTCCTGGGAACTTTATTTTTAGAGTTAGAGAATTTGAGCAAATGGAACTTGAATTCTTCTGTAAACCTGGAACCGATCTTGAATATTTTAATTATTGGAGAAATTTCTGCTTTAATTTTGTTTTGTCTTTAGGTATCAAAAAAGAAAATTTAAGATTAAGAGATCACGAAAAAGAAGAATTAGCTTTTTATAGTAAAGCAACAACCGATATTGAGTACAATTTTCCTTTTGGTTGGGGTGAAGTTTGGGGAATTGCTGATCGTACAGATTACGACTTAAAGCGTCATATGCAATATAGCGGTGAAAGTTTAGAATATTTAGATCCTGATACACATGAAAAATACATTCCATATTGTATAGAGCCTTCTTTAGGTCTTGAAAGAATGTTTTTAATGGTAGTTTGTGATTCTTACGATGAAGAAACTTTAGAAAATGGTGATACCCGTAAAGTTATGCATTTACCTGGCTTTTTAGCACCTTATAAAGCTGCAATTTTACCTTTGTCAAAACAATTAAATGAAAAAGCTAAAGAAGTATTTAACTCTTTAATTCCTTACATAAATGTTTCTTATGATGAAACCGGTTCAATTGGCAAAAGATATCGTCGTAATGATGAAATAGGAACACCATATTGCATTACAATTGACTTTGATACTCTTAATGATAATTCAGTAACAATTAGAGAAAGAGATTCAATGAAACAAATTCGTTTAGAAATTTCTAAACTTAAAGACTTTTTAGAGGAGCATACCTTTTATAGATGAGTAATAGCAACATTTTAGAAATATCAAAAGATGTTTTAAGAAATTGTGACATAGTTGAAGTGATTTCTTCTCGTATTAAAGTTGTTAAAAAAGGAAGAAATTATGCTGCAGTATGTCCTTTTCATGACGATACAAATCCATCTTTAATGATTTCTAAAGATAAGCAAATATTTAAATGTTTTGTCTGTGGAACTAGTGGTAATGCTATAACTTTTATTCAAAAATTCGATAAAGTAAATTTTTTTGAGGCGACTAAAGAAGTTGCAAAAATTTGTGGATATCATGATGATAGACTTGAAGGTATTCAATTTGTAAAAAAGAAAAATCCGGAAGTCGAATCTTTATATAATTGTTTAAACGATATCTCGAATTTTTATAAAACAAGTTTATTTCAAAGTGAAGAAGGCAAAAAAGCCTTAGAATATTTGCATAATCGCAAATTAGATGATGAAGTTATTAAATATTTTGATATAGGCTATTCTCAAGAAAACGGTAAAAATATCATAAACTTTTTAACTAATAAAAATTATTCAATTAAAACTATTGAAAGAACTGGTATTGGGCATATAAATGATCGACTTTCAATTAAAGATAACAATGCTGGAAGAGTTATTTTTCCTTTAAAAAACGAAAATGGCCAGGTAGTTGGCTTTAGTGCTAGACGAATTAATGATAATAAAGACGAAGCAAAATATATTAATACCCAATCAACCGAAGTTTTTAATAAAGGCACTTTACTTTATAATTTATATAACGCTAAAAATGAAGCAAGAAAAGTAAATTATATTTATTTAGTAGAAGGATTTATGGATGCTATTGCGTTATATCGAGCTGGGATTAAAAGTGTTGTTGCTTTAATGGGTACCGCATTAACTAGTGATCACATTAATGAATTAAGAAAACTTGGTGTAGAAATTAGAATTTGTCTTGATTTAGATAGTGCTGGTCAACTAAATACTTTATCAATAATTGATAAGTTTTCAGAAAATGGATTAAATTATAAAATTGTTAACAATAATGTTACATTTAAAGAAAAAGATAGTGATGAAATATTAGATAAATATGGAAGCGAGTTTTTAATAAAATTTTTAAATAATTTAATCGATAGGAGTGAATGGCTTTTAAATTATTATGCTAAAACCTTAAATTTAAATAATAGCGATGACAAAAAGAAACTTGTAAAAATAATGATGAAAGAAATCCTTAAGCTCAAATCTAATTTTGATGTTGATGATTATATATTTAGATTATCCAAAATAACTAATTATGATAGGCAATTACTAAATAATTACTATAGTAAATTACTTAAACTTAAGGAGAAAAAAATAAATAATAATACTGATTTTAAAATTAATATTCCTGATAATTTAGGAGTTTCAACTGATAAACTCGATAAGATTCAGTTTAAAATTGTTTATTATTTGTTAAATAGCGTTGAAGCAATAAACATATTTAAAAGTAAAAATACCTATTTACCTAATAAAAAATTTAGATTGATTGCAAATACAATTATTGAATATTTTAATAGCAATATTAATATTCAATCTATTGATGCTAATGATTTTATTACTTACCTATCTTCAAGTAATGAATATAACGATATAAATTCTTTAATTAGCGATATAACAGATATTGCCTTTTGCAAAAAGAACATGTTTCCACCTTATGACAAAAAAGAATTTTTATTAACACTAGATCAATTCGAATTTTTGAAAATGCAAAAAAGAGATAAACAGGCACTAATTGAGACATGTAAAAATTTATCAGAAGATCAAAAAAATCAAGCTACAAAAAATTACATTACAGGTAATTTTAAAAGATAGATATACGAGGAGGATAGTTTATGGCAACCAAAGTAACCAAGAAGAAAACTCTTAAAAGCACTGAAACAGAAACTAAGGCTCTGACAAAATCAAAATTAAAAGCTAAAGTTGATGATGTAATCGTTTCAGATGATGACGACGAAGAAAAAGAAAGAGCTAATTCATTAAATAAAATTATTGCTGATTTTGAAAAAGCTGGTAAGAAATCAAAAACTTTTAATCAAGATGACTTTTTAGATAAGACTTCTAATATGGACTTAACTGATGATGAAATTTTAAAAGTTATTGAACATTTCAAAGATATAGGTTATTCGATGTCAGGAGATGGGATTGATGATGACACTGATCTCGATGATATTGATGACTCAAATTTCAGCGAAGAAGAAGCTAACGAAGATGAAGACGATGAAGATTTAGTTGATGATGAAGAAGAAGATGACGAAAAAGAATCAATTGAAAATCTCGATGTCTCAAATTTAGATAACCTCAATAATGATGTTAAAGTTAATGATAGTGTAAAAATATATTTAAAAGATATTGGTAAAGTGCCTTTATTGACAGCTGAACAAGAAAAAGAACTAGCTAAAAGGATTTTAAAAGGTGATACTAATGCGAGAAACCAACTTATCACCGCAAATTTACGATTAGTAGTTTCTATTGCTAAGCATAGAATTGGTAGAGGAATGCCATTCCTTGATTTAATTGAAGAAGGGAATCTTGGCTTAATGAAGGCTGTTGAAAAATTTGATTACACTAAGAATTTCAAATTTTCAACCTATGCTACTTGGTGGATTAAACAAGCCATTAATCGTGCAATAGCAGATCAAGCTAGAACTATTCGTATCCCTGTTCATATGGTTGAAACAATTAATAAAATTTCTAAGCATAGTAGAGCGCTTGTTCAAAAATTGGGAAGAGAACCTACAGCCGAAGAAATTAGTGAAGATATGCAAGGAGCATTAAGTCCACAAAAAATTCGTGATATCCAAAAAATTTCTCTTGAACCAGTTTCTTTAGAAACACCTATTGGTGAAGAAGATGATTCTAAATTAGGTGATTTTGTTGAAGACAAAGAAAATTTATCACCAACTGAATATGCTACTAGAGAAATGATTAAATCAAAACTTAATGAAGTCATGGGCGAATTAACTGATCGAGAAGAAAGAGTTTTAAGATTAAGATATGGCTTAGATGATAATAGACCTCGCACACTTGAAGAAGTTGGTAAAGAATTTGGCGTTACTAGAGAAAGAATTCGTCAAATTGAAGCTAAAGCTATTAGAAAATTACGTCATCCAAATAGACAAAAGAAATTAGAAGATTATCGTTCATAAAGTGATAAGTAAAAGAATTAGTTTAATTGCTGAAATAGTTCCGAAAGAATATCCAATTGCTGACATTGGCAGCGATCATGGACATTTATTATATTTATT
>JADIMY010000122.1 GCA_017694345.1 Candidatus Onthovivens merdipullorum
CATATTTCTTTTGGTGCTCCTGACTATTTTTTAGGATCAATAAAAGAAGCGGCTTCATTTAACGAAAATACTTTTATGTTTTATACTGGTGCACCACAAAATAGTAAAAGAGTACCTTTAGAAAAATGTAAAATTAAAGAAGGATTAGAACTCTTAAAAAACTTAAATTTTAAGACTGATAAATTAGTTGTCCACGCTCCATATATTATTAATTTAGCAAATTCAATTAATGAGGAAACTTTTGAAATTTCTAAAAAGATTCTAATTAACGAAATAATTCGAACTAATGCATTTAAAGTTAAATATTTAGTTTTACACCCTGGATCTCATTTAGGAGCAAGGGTAGAAAAAGGACTAAATAAAGTAGTTGAAGGTTTAAACGATGTATTAAAAGAAACAAAAGATATCGATGTAACAATTTGTCTTGAAACAATGGCTGGAAAAGGAAACGAGGTAGGCAAAACTTTTGAAGAATTAGGTTATATTATTGAACATACTAATTTTAAAGATAAACTAGGAGTTTGTTTTGATACTTGTCATACCTTTGATAGTGGTATAAATATCGACGATATCGACGAAACTTTAAATCATTTTGATAAAATTATTGGCTTAAATAGACTTAAAGTTATTCATTTAAACGACAGTAAAAATTTATTAGGTTCTCATAAAGATCGACATGAGAATATTGGTAAGGGGAATATTGGCTTAAAGACTTTACTTAAATATGTCTATGATGAGAGATTAATCGAAGTTCCTAAGATTTTAGAAACACCTTATATAAATGGTTTACCACCATATAAAGACGAAATCGCTTTAATTAGAAGTTTTTCTAACTAATTTCATAATTTCACTTGTCAGTATTTGATAAGCGTCATCTTGACTCACTTTTGATATTATTTTACCTTTTTTAAATAAAATAAATTCTTTTTTACCGCCTGCAATTCCAATATCAGCGTTTTTAGCTTCACCAATTCCATTAACAGGGCAACCCATTATTGCTACTTTTAATTTAATGTTATTTTTTTCTAAAAATTCTAATACATCTTTAGCAAGTTTTTTAATTTTTACTTCCGAGCGTCCACAAGTAGGACAAGATATAAAAGTAGGATAATTTTCATATAAATTTAAATCATGTAATAATCTTTTTGCAGTTAAAACCTCTTTTTTAGGATCATTTGTTAATGAAATTCTAATAGTGTTTCCAATTCCTTCTAGTAATAACGGAGCTAGAGCACTAACACTACGAATAATCCCAATTTCATCAAACCCACTTTCTGTTAGCCCAATATGTAGTGGATAAGTAGTTAAATTAGATATTTTTCTATAGGAATTAATAGTCTCGATAGTATCAGTAGTTTTTAAACTTATTACTAAATTATAAAATTTATTTTCTTCAAAAAAATTAATATATTCTAAGGCTTTATTAACTAATTTATCACTAATTGGTAAATTAGAATAATCATTAAGTGATCCTTCGTTTAGCCCAATTCGAATAGCAGCATTATATTTTTTAGCAACTTCGATTACTTCAATTAATTTATTCAAATTAGGCATATTACCAGGATTAATCCTTATTTTTTTAGCTCCATTAATAATTGCTTGAGTAGCATAGCTATAGTTATAATGAATGTCACATATTAAAGGAATGGATATATTTTTAACAATTTCTTTAATAGCCTTTAAATCATCTTCATCAAAAATACTAACACGCATTAATTTAGCACCTAAGGCGGAACATTCATTAATTTCTTTAATAACTTTATCAACATGAGAAGTTTTAATATCACACATCGACTGTATTAAAACTTCATTTGATCCACCTAAAGTTATATCACCAATTTGAATTTTTCTAGTTTCATCTCTTTTCATTATCAATGATTATATCGAATTATTATATGTTTATATAGAAAAATTTTTAGAATTATGCTAAATTATTTAAGTTATCGAAGGAGAAGATTATGAGAGATACATTTACTTTAAAATGCACCGTCTGTGGTGAAGAAAATTATATTTCAGAAAAAAATAAGAAGAATAATCCAGATCGTATTGAGCATAATAAATATTGCCCAAGATGTAGAAAAGTTACTTTACATAGAGAAAAGAAGTAATGATTAAAATTTTTAATTTTAATGAATCTATTGAGTTTAGCGCTAATTCATATTTAGTCTATAATAAATCAAACGAATGCGTATTAATTGATTGTGGTTCAACTCTAAATACCATTATAAGATTTATATCTTCAAATTCATTAAAATTAAAAGCTTTACTATTAACTCATGGTCATTTTGATCATATTAGAGGTATTCCTAATTTAATAAAACATTTTGGTTATTTTGATATTTACATTAGTAACTACGATGAAGAGTTATTGAAAGAACCTGAATTAAATTGTTCTAAATTTAATGGTGAGAATGTTAAGTTAGATATTAAAGTAAAGACATTAAATAACTTAGAAGAATTAAATTTTGGTGATAACTTAAAATTTGAAGTTATCGAAACACCTTTTCATACCGACGGCAGCGTTTGTTATCTAAATAAAATGGAAAATGCTTTATTTAGTGGCGATACTTTATTTAAAAATAGTATCGGTCGATATGATTTAGTTACCTCTAATCAAAGTTTAGTATATGATAGTTTAGAAAAACTAAAATATTTGGACGAAAATTTAGTTGTTTATCCAGGACACGGAGAAATAACAACATTAAAGGACGAATTAAAGAACAATGTGTTTTTAAAATAAAGGAGGAAATTTGAATGAATGTTACAGAATTAAGACCAGGTAATTACTTTTTAGAAGATGGAAATATCTTTTCAGTAATCGACATTTTATTAAATAAAACAGCCATGAGAAAAATGGTTGCTAAAATCAAAGTAAAAAATGTTAGAACTGGTTCAATTACTGAAATTAGTAGAAATAGCGGTTATCAAGTCGAACAAATTAGACTAGAAAAGAAAAAGATGAATTATCTTTATGATGCTGGTGATTTTTTAGTTTTTATGGATAATACTACCTATGAACAAGTTGAAATTCCAGCAGCTAGACTTGAATGGGAAAAGAATTTTTTAACTGAAAACCTTGAAGTTGAAATAGTTTCTTATGATGATGAAATTTTAGGTATTAATTTACCTGCTAAAGTTAATTTAAAAATTACTGAATGTGAGCCAGCTGTTAGAGGCGATACAGTAAATAAAGCAATGAAAGATGCCACTTTAGAAACTGGTTTAAAAGTTAGAGTTCCATTATTTATCAATAATGGTGATTTAGTTTCTGTAAGAACCGATACAGGCGATTACGACGGAAGAGCATAAGAAGAAGGTAATATAATTTATGACCCCTTGGTGGCAAACATTATTGTATTGTTTATTAACACTTATCGTTGGTTTAGTAATTGGCTTTTTTGCGGCAAGAGCATATTTTAAAAAGCAAATTAAAGATAATCCGCCTATTAATGAAAAGATGATTCGTGCAATGTTTATGCAAATGGGAAGAAAGCCTAGTGAATCACAAATTAGAGCTGTTATGAACAGCATGAAAAACCAAAAATAAACTTAATATTAATCAATAAAAAACTATAAATAAGAGCTTAGTAGCTCTTATTTTTTTACTTAATTTATACTTATAATATACTAAAAAACTACTAAATTATTTCATCCAAGTAATTTTTAATTCAGTTCCTTCTTTTAATCTCTTTATATTAGGAATATGTTTAATAATTAAAATTATTTGTCCTAAAGTCATAACAATTGGAAAATAAATACAAATAGAAGGACCATTTCCAAACCATGTGAAACAGTTTAAAACAAATAAAACATTCGAATTATCAAAATTAAATGCATAAATTAAATAGAGAACCCAAGAAAAAATAGTAAAGGCACTTGAGCAAAGAAGTGACGATAAACTTACATATTTTTTTACCCTTAAACTACCAAAAAATATAGAACCACATAATATAAAAGTAAAATAAGATAAACAGCACGCTGTTCCTAAATAACAAGAAACAGCTTTACCGCCACTAAATTTTAAAAATATCGAATAGCAATGACCTATAATACCAAATAAAGCTGAAACATAAATTACAAGTTCACATAGAGTGTTACCTATTCCAAAAGCATTATATGCTGTATTTTCAAAATAACCCATAAGTTCCATTAAAGGTGTACATTTAGTAAATAAAAAGAAAGTAATATATAAAGGAACAACAATCTTTAAACCATCTAATAAAATAACGATAACACCAGCTTTTTTCCCTAAAACTCTACCAGCATTTGTACCACCAGGATTATGTGAGCCACTATCACGAGGATCTTTATGGAAAAATAATTTTCCAATTAATACACTATTAGGTATACTACCTATAACATAAGAAATTATTGCTACAGTGATTACTAATAAAAGTCGATAAAAATAAACCATACAATTATCTTAATGCAAGAGTCTCAAAAAAACTAGAAATTTAGACTTATTAATATTAAAATTATTGAGTATGGACATTAAAAAAGAGATAGATAATTATAACGCTTCAGAAATTGAATATTTAGAAGGATTAGAAGGGGTAAGAAAGCGCCCTGCAATGTATATTGGGAGCACTAATGTATATGGAC
The DNA here is from genome assembly GCA_017694345.1 of Candidatus Onthovivens merdipullorum. Lineage (GTDB taxonomy): Bacteria > Bacillota_I > Bacilli_A > RFN20 > CAG-826 > Onthovivens > Onthovivens merdipullorum. Next base: position 4,603 of record JADIMY010000122.1, read on the forward strand.
TTCATCATTTGGTATGGGAAATTGTTGATAATGCAGTAGATGAATCTTTGAACGGGTTTGGAAATAAAATTACTGTAATAATAAGAAACGATGGAAGTATTACCGTTCAAGATGAAGGTAGAGGTATTCCAGTCGATATACATAAAAAAACAAAGATGCCTGCTGTTCAATTAATTTTTACAACCTTGCACAGTGGTGGTAAATTTAATGAACAAGCCTATAAATCTAGTGCTGGACTTCATGGTGTTGGTAGTGCAGTAACTAATGCTTTAAGTTTATTTTGCGATGTAACTGTATATAAAAATGGAAATATAAATCATATTAGATTTGAAAATGGAGGAAAACTTAAAACTCCACTTGAAATATTAGGTAAAACTTTAAAACATGGAACGACTGTTACCTTTAAACCAGATCCTAAAATCTTTTCTACTGTTGAATTTAAATGGGATATGATTTATAACCATCTTCAAGAGAGTGCTTTTTTGCTTAAGAAAGTTCGTTTTATTTTAAAAGATGAGAGAACTAATAATGAAGCAGAATTTTATTACGAAAATGGTTTAAAAGAATATATTGAGACTTTAAATCAATCTAAATTAACACTAGGTCCCGTTATTGATTTTAATGATGTTGTCGGACAAATTTCTATTGAACTTGCTTTTCAATATTGTTTAAACGAATATAATGAAACAATTTATAGTTATGTTAATAATGTTCGTACTAGAGATGGCGGAACTCATGAATCTGGTTTTAAAACAGGTATTACAAAAGCGGTTAATGATTTTGCTGAAACAAATAGCTTATTAAGAGGAAAGGCTAAACTTGAAGGTAGTGATATTAGAGAAGGTTTAACTGCTATTATTTCTTTAAGAATGCCTGAAAGTATTCTTGAATTTGAAGGGCAAACAAAAGGTAAACTTGGGACTCAGCAAGCTTTAAGTGCTGTTAGTAATCTGATTTATACCAAATTTACCTATTACTTAAATGAAAATAAAGAATTTGCTGTTAGTTTAATTAAAAAATGTATCGATTCACAAAATGCTCGTCTAGCAGCTAGAAAAGCTAAAGAAGAAGTTCGTAATAAAAAGAAAAAAGAGACAATTATTTTAAGTGATAAATTAACACCAGCTCAATCAAAAGATTATGAATTAAATGAATTGTTTATTGTTGAGGGAGATAGTGCTGGTGGTAGTGCTAAAAAAGGTAGAAATCCTAAATATCAAGCGATTTTACCACTTAGAGGTAAACCGCTTAATACTGATTCAATTACTTTGGATAAATTATTAAAAAATGAAGAAATTGCGACAATTATTAATACAATTGGTGCTGGATATGGACAAAATTTTGATGTAAAGAATGCTCATTATGGAAAAATAATCATTATGACCGATGCTGATACTGATGGAGCTCATATTCAAATCTTGCTATTAACATTTTTCTATCACTACATGAGACCTTTAATTACTGCTGGAAAAGTCTATGTTGCTGTTCCTCCTTTATATCGTGTCTACAAAGGAACAGGAAAAGATTTTACCTATCAATATGCCTGGAATGATGAAGATTTAGCTAAAGCTAAAGAAAAAATTGGTCGAGGATATTTAGTTAATCGTTATAAAGGACTTGGAGAAATGAACCCAGCTCAATTAAAAGAGTCAACGATGGACCCATCTCATAGATTACTTTTAAAAGTAGGAATTGATGATCCACTTTCTGTTGATAAAGAGATTGCAATTTTAATGGGAAAAGATACTTTGCTTAGAAAAAAATGGGTTGAAGAAAATATAAACTTTAATCAAGAAGACAAATTTATGAAGGAGGTATTTAAATAATGGCTAAGAAAAAAGAAATAACTCCTATAATAAATGAAAATATTGAACACGAATCACTTGATAGCATAATGGGTGAGCGTTTTGGAATTTATGCAAAATATGTAATTCAAGATCGTGCAATTCCTGATGCTAGAGATGGACTTAAACCTGTCCAAAGAAGAATTATTTATTCGATGTATTTAAATGGTAATACATCAGAAAAACCTACTAGAAAATGCGCTAAAATCGTCGGTGATGTTATGGGTAAACTTCACCCTCATGGTGATAGCTCAATATATGGCGCTTTAGTTAGAATGAGTCAAGACTGGGTTATGAATATGCCTTTAATCGATTTTCAAGGAAATAATGGTAGTATCGATAATGATGGTCCAGCCGCTTATCGTTATACCGAAGCTCGTCTATCTAAATTTGCAAATAATTTAATCTCTGATTTAAATAAAGATACCGTTGAAATGACATTAAATTACGATGATAGTGAAGAAGAACCTGTTGTTTTACCTTCTAGATATCCTAATTTATATGTCAATGGTAGTGAAGGTATTGCGGTTGCTATTGCTACTGAAATTCCTCCACATAATTTAAAAGAAATCATTGAAGCGACAATTTATCGAATTAAAAATCCTCATTGTTCATGCGATGATTTATTAAATATTGTAAAAGGACCTGATTTTCCTACTGGTGGATATATCTATGAATCTGAAGGTTTAAAAGACATTTATCGCACTGGTCGAGGAAAAATTGAAATTGCTAGTAAAGTTGAAATTATTGAAGGCAAAGATACTAACACTTTATTAATCACTGAGATTCCTTATAAAGTTGTTAAAAAAGATTTAGTTTATAGTATTGCTAAACTTTCTAAATCTAAAGATATCGATGGAATTATCGATGTTAATGATAATACGGCAGGTGATGGAATAAATATCACTGTTGAACTTAAAAAAGAAGTTAATCCAGAAATAGTTTTAACTTATCTATATAATAAAACTCAGCTTAAAGTTAATTATAGTGCAAATGTTGTTGCTATTAGCCACGATCGTCCTAAAACTCTAACTTTAACAAGTTATTTAGATACTTATATCGAACACCAAGTTGATGTAATTACTAGAAGAAGTAAATTTTTACTAAATAACGCTAAAAATAGATTACATATTGTTGAAGGTTTAATTAAAGCAATCGACATAATCGATGAAGTAGTTCATACGATTAGACATAGTAAAGATAAAAAAGATGCTAAAGAAAACTTAAAAACAAAATACGGTTTTAGTGAAGAACAAAGTGAAGCTATCGTGATGATGCCTTTATACCGCTTAACCAATACCGATATTAATACATATATTAACGAAAGAGATTCTTTAAAAAAGCAAATTATAGATTTAGAAGAAATACTTCAAAATGATAAAAAACTTAAAAGTATCATTATTAAAGATTTAAAAGAAATCAGTGATACATATGGAATTCCACGTCGAACTATCATTAAAGAAAAAGAAGAGGAAATAACTTTAGATAAACGTGATTTAGTTGCTAAAGAAGATGTTTATGTAGCTTTAACTAAGGAAGGTTATATAAAAAGATCTTCATTTAAATCATATAAATCTAGTAATGGCTCACTTCCTGGTATTAAAGAAGGTGATACTTTAATAATGGAAGATATTGCTAATACAATTGATTACATCTTAGCTTTTACAAATAAAGGTAATTATTTATTAATTCCAGTTCATGAAATTCAAGAAGGAAAACGGAAAGACGAAGGAAAACATATTAACTATTTAGTAACCTTACCAATTGATGAATATATTATTAAAGCTATCGTTATTAAAGATTTCGATAAAGATGTTTCAATTGTAATGATTAGTAAAAATAATTATGTTAAAAAGACCAAATTAAAAGATTTTTTTACAACTAGATGTACTAAACCTATTACATGTATGAAAATATCAAAAGATGACGAAATGGTTGATGTTAGTGTGAGTAATGGAAATAGTAATTTATTCATTACGACTTCGATTGGTATTTCTACATTATTTAATGAAAATGAAATCGACAATATCGGTCTAAGAAGCTTAGGTGTTAAGGCAGTAAGTACAACTAAAAATTCTAAACTTATTTCTTTAATTACTTTCCGCAATGATGAGAAAAATAAATTCCTATTTATCACAGATAAAGGTGCAGTTAGAATTATTGATCCATCAAAATATGAAATAACTAAACGATTAGGTAAAACTCAAAGAGCTTTTGAGTCGTTTAAAAGCGATCAACATTATTTAGTTTATTCAACAAAAATTTTAAATTCAAAAGACCCTTTAAAACTTCAACTTCTAATGTCTGATAATTCAATTATCGAAGCCGAAATAAATGATTTTAAATTAACACCAGAAAAAAATTGTAAAAATAACTTAGAAATTCCTACTAATTTAAAAATAAGTAATGTCTATATTCACGAAGTTCAAAAAATTGATAAGGATACAATAGTTGAAGAAGCAAAAACTTCTATAGATAATTCAAATGATAGTGGTAATGTTAATAATATAAATTCTTCACAAGATACGAAAGAAGAAGATTTTAAAGACTATGAACAAATTTCAATTTTTGATGAGATGGGTGATTAATTAGTAGTTTTTTAGTATATATTTAGTGGTTTAAAAGTATGCTAATTCCGTTTGCTTGGTCTAAGAATATATTTGAGATTGATATTGATTTCTATAAAAAACTAGATTGTAAAGTTTTATTAATAGATTTAGATAATACCTTAGACAATCACACAGTCAAAGTTCCTAGTAAAAGTGTTATAGAATTATTTGATAAGTTAAAAGCTAACAATTTAGACCCTATTATTGTAAGTAACAATAATAAAAAACGAGTTTCTAGTTATGCATCAAAATTAAATTGCAAATATTTATATCGTTGTAAAAAACCTTTTTCAAAAAAGATAAATTCTTATTTATTAAAAGAGCATATAAACAAAAACAATGTTATAATGATAGGTGATCAGTTAATGACTGATATTAGATGTGCAAAAAGGTTAGGTGTTAAATCAATTTTGTTAGAGAAACTATGGCCAAATGAACAATTTGTAACAAAATTACTGAGATGGCTTGATAATCTAAAAAGAAGAAGATTAAGAAAAAATAATTTACTAAAAGACTGGAGGGAAGTTTATGGCAGAATTAAATAAAGTTGCTAGATGTTATAGATGTGGTGCAATTTTACAAACTACTGATCCTAATAAAGAAGGATATATTTCTCCTGAAATTGTCGATAAATACCCTGAAGGTTTATTACTTTGTAATGATTGCTATAAAAATGAGCGTTTCAATACATCGCCAAAAGAACCAAATTTTGAAGAGTCATATCAAATAATATTAAATCAAATTAGAGAAGAAAAACCTTTAATCGCTTATGTTATAGATTTATTTAGCTTTGAAGGTAGTTTTATCTCTAAATTAAACGAAATGATTGAAGGACTTGATGTTTTAGTTATTGCTAATAAAAGAGATTTATTACCAAAAGATATTGATGATAAAAGTCTATTAGAATATGTCGCTCATAGATTAAGAGTCGCTAAACTTGCTGTAAAAGATGTCGTATTAACATCAACAAATACAAATTACAATATTGATTTAATGTATCAAAAGATAAAAGAACTATCATCAAACCGTAATGTTTATTTTATTGGTGCAAGCGTAAGTGGTAAATCTAGTTTAATTACTGAATTATTAAAACACTATGAAAATAGAACTAATAAACCTGTTACGATTGCTACATTTAAAAATACTGATTTAAGAGGTTATAAAATTCCTTTAACTAATAAAACATTTATTTATGAAATACCTGGAACAGATATTCATAATAGTATGTTAAGTAAAGTTGAAAGAATTGTTCAAAATCAAATTTCTCCTAAAAAAACAGTTAAACCTCGTAAAATTACATTACATACAAATGGTTCAATTGCTTTAGGTGGTCTATGTATAATTCAACTTATCTCTAAAGCTAAAACCGATGTATTTGTTTATGCAAGTAATCTAGTAGAAGTTAAATATAAACATTTAACCGGAGAAAAATTCTTACAATCAATATTACAAAAGAAAAATGTTAAACCTTGTAGTGCTAGGTATACCCAAATTAATGAGTACGATGCTTATGATTTACAAATTACTGAAGAAGGAAGTAGAGATATTGGCATTTTAGGTCTAGGATGGTTTAATTTTAAAGCCAACAATCAAACTTTTAGAATTTTCGTTCCTAAAGGTGTTTATGTTTATACTTCAAGAGCAAAGATAAATTATGTTAAATAAAAAACAAAAAGAATTTTTAAAGCATTATAGTAGTACTAACCAAATTTTAAAGTTTAACATTGGAAAAAATTTAATCGATCAAAATGTTATCGATATGATAAATAATGCTTTAAATAAGTATGAATTGATAAAATTAAACTTTTTAAAAAGTAGTCTTGAGAATAAATCTTTAGAAGAGATGTTACTTGATTTATCTAGTAAATTACATTTTGATATCATTTTTAAAATTGGAAAAGTTGTAACTATTTATCGAGAAAATAAAAAATCTAATTTACACATAAACATTAATGTCTAATTTATATATCTATTTATCATCTTTTATAATAACTTTAGAAGAAGCTAATTTAATAAATGGTCTATTAAAGCGTTATAATGACAATTTTTTAAATATTTTTGTTTTATCTAATAAATTAACTGAGATAGAAAAAGATCTCTTTAAACTTAATTTAAAAGCACTTAAAATCAATTTTATCCAATTAAGTTCTAAAAATATTATAAAATCGATAAAAGAAGAAGATTTCTTAATAGTTTCTTTTACTAATTTTAAAGAAATTTTTAAATCATACAAAGTAATTAATAAAGTAAAAATAGATAGTTTAAATAAGAAAGAATCATATTATTTAGTTAAAAAAATAGATGAGCAAAAAGTGGAAGTAGTTGATAGTTTTAATGGAGATTTTAATAATTATCCTATTTCTTCATTTGAAAATAAGTTTTTTTATCTAAGTAAAGATTCTATTGATTATATTGCTGATAATGAATTATTTTATATAAGTAAAGTAAAAGAAGTACTGAAAGAAAAACGCTACTTACATTCTAAAAGTGTTGCTAATTTGTGTTATATGATTGCATTAAAAAATAAAGATAAGTTAAGTGACAAAAATTTAAATAAATATTATTTTGCTGGTTTATTTCACGACTTAGGGAAATACCTATCTAAAGAAGAAGAAACTAATGTAATGATTAACTTATATAATAATTTTATAAATTTACCTTCCTATTCATACCATCAATTTACAGGAAGTTATATGTGTAAGAAACTATTTAGTTTGTTTGATGACTCAATTAATGAAGCAATTGAAGCTCATTGTACAGGAAAAGCAAATATGAGTGATTTAGCTAAAATTTTATATGCTGCTGATAAGATTGATCCTTTAAGAGGTTATAATAGTAAACCTTTAATTGATGCGATGATGAATGATTTTGAAAATGGATTTATCTTTGTCTTAAAGGAAAATATGAAATATTTGAAATCTGTTGGTGATAATCCATACAACAATTATTTAACTTTAGAATGCACTAAGTTTTACAATGTTGACGACAATTAGTTAGAAGTGAATATGAACTGCGGGTAGTTTTTAGGGAGTAATATTGCTTCGTATAATCTTTATTATGTTAATTAAAAGTAAAAAAAATCGATTATATCAAGTTAATTTTAAATTATAATATTTGTTTCAGTTTTATTAATTTACTAAAAAGATAGTTTTCCACATTTTTTTAATACTTATTTTTTACTAGAAATATACTAAATATCTACTAATTTAAATATTCAACATAAAGATACTGGATTTGCCATGATTCTATTACAGGTTAATTTAGAAAGAAAATCTTTATATAGATTTAAGATTAAATCTGTTTTATTTGCCTCAATAAATACTAATTTATTTGAAAAACCTATCTCATTTAATTTTAAAACACTACTTTTTTTAATTCGTGTTATTTGACTTATTAAAGCATAAAATTCTTCATTAGAAACAATTACAGGAATCTTTCCAATTAATAATCCATCATTTTTATGTTTTAAACAACGCTCTAACGCAATAGGACAAATTACCAATAAATCTGAATTATTATCACTATCAGTTAATGCAACGCAATAACATTCATTAAACTTACATAATCTTTTATCATAATATCTAGCTAAAATAATTTCTCCTTTACTAAATGATTTAATCTTACCATTATGACTTTTATTAATGGCTTCACGAGCCCATTCTATTTGTTTTCTTAACGGATCTGAAATATCGAAATTTAATTGATATGTTATGCTTTTCTTATTGTCACTCATTTGGACTCACCTCCTTGGAGACTACAAACAGTTCTTTAAGGTTTGAAAGGACAATTTAGTTTATGAAACACTAATATAAAATAATTTATGTTAAATTTTGGAGATAATAAATTAAAACAAGAAACTTATTTAACTATAGAAAATTAATACTTAATGTTTGTAGTCTCCTTATATTGGCAAATTAATTGCCTTACATATACAAGTGGTAAAAAATCGAACCCAGTGGGGGGTATAAATTTCATTTTCTTAAAAATTTTTTTAAAATTGTTATGACAATGTCAAAAATTAGAAAAACTAAGACAATTAAAATAAGCGTTGCATATAAATCTGGATATATCGCTTGACTATAAGCTAAATAGACAAATTGACCAATTCCTTTTGTATATTGAGGATTAAGTAAAATCTCAGCAGTTATTTCAATTTTTAAAGCTAAGCCAATTGAAGAAAGTAAAGATAATAGAACATAATTAAAACTTAAAGGTAATATTACCTTAAATAAAGAATTTTTCTTATAAAGTCCTTCTATTCTTAAACTTAAAATCACATTATTATCAATATTAGTTATACCCTCCCTACTTGCTTCATATATTAAAGGAAAAATAACGATAAATATAATAATTAAGATAGATATAAGTGATCTATTAAAAAAATAAACAAACAAAACAAATATAAAACAAGGGACAGGAATACACTTCATTATTGATATTAATGGATGAAAAAAATAATGGAATTTAGGAAAAAAACCAGCGATATTACCTAGCAAATAACCAAATATAAAAGATATAAAAATAGCTAAAAATGTTCTACCTATTGTTATTAAAAAATTTAAAAATAACTCACTATTTTGAAATAAGTTAATAAATGAATTAAATATTTCTTTTAAAGTAGGAAATAAAATCGGATTATTTGCTAAAACTCTTATAATTTCATATAAAACAAAAATGAAAAAAACTCCTAATATCATTAGGAGAATTTTTATAAAAGTATTATTTTTAATTGTTAAGAATTTTTTCATTAACTCACTACTTCTATTATGAATTTAAAAAATTATTAAAATTAACTAAATCTTCTTCATTAAATTCATAATTTGGGTCGACAACACCAAATTGATTAATTTCATCTTTTTGTAGATTTAAAACAATATTTTTATTAAAACCAAATTTATTCTGTTGCACTTTTAAATCGCTACTAAATGAATCCATTGTATTAGCAACAATATCAGGATGATTTATAGCATTATCTAGTTGAATATTAACACTATTTAAAAATTCTTCAACTTCTTCTTTATTATTTTCGTAGTATGAAGTATTTACAAATAATCCAGCTTGAGCAATATAATCAAACTCAGGAAATTTTTCATTAAATAGTTTTCTAACTTCATAATCATATTGTGGATTATATAAATCTTTAAAGTTTCCTTCAGAATTTATTAAATTAAATAATGCAGGTTGAGCTATAAAAACCCAGTCTATTTTTTCGTTTTTATCGATATTACTATTATCACCTATTGTACAATCAGCATTTATAGTTTTTAAAACACCGAGTAAAGCACTTACTCCATCGGTAAAAGAATAGTCAAATGGAGCATCAGGATAAAGCTTATTATAGGCTTTATTAGGAATTTGTGCATCCGTACCAAAACCTAATATATAATCTTCATTAGTAGGATACTCATTTTCACTAGCTAAACGCACTAAATGGAAATTTCCACCAGTTAAAAGCTTCAAAAAAGTATATTTACCACTTTTATTAGCTTGATTTAAACCATTATTAGCATCAAAAATAATATATTTAAAGTTATCAGCTGCAAATTGAGATGGAATATTACTCGTTGTAGTTTCTATTCTTACATTTTCATCATTATCTTTATTATCACATATTGTTTGATACATTGTAATAGTTGGAGCACCACTAGGAAGTAATAATAAATTCATTTTTGAATAATCAATAGTATTATTATCACGACAACTCGTTAATAATAATGGCAATAAGAAAAAAGAAATATATTTTAATTTCATAATTATTTAATT
>JADIMY010000123.1 GCA_017694345.1 Candidatus Onthovivens merdipullorum
ACAAGCAAACGGTGGTGCAAATCCAAATCCAGATAGTTATACTCAAACAAATAGCGAAAATACATCAAATTCAGGCAAAAAAGATGATGATGTAATCGATGCAGATTTTACTGATAAAAAGTAATTTCTTAATTAATTTTTAAAAAAAGAAAGGGAAGATTAGTTTCTTCCCTTTCCTAGTATGTAGAGGTATTTGAAAATGGCGACATCAAAAAGAGATTATTATGAAATTCTTGGAGTAAGTAAATCTGCAACTCAGGATGAAATCAAAAAAGCCTATCGTAAATTAGCTAAACAATACCATCCAGACAATAAAGAGACTGGAGACGCTGAAAAATTTAAAGAATGTAGTGAAGCTTTTAGTGTCTTAAGTGATCCACAAAAAAGAAGCACTTATGATCAATTTGGTCATGCTGCTTTTGATCAAACTTCAGGTGGAGCTAACCCATTTAGTGGCAGTGGATTTGAAGGATTTAACTTTAATGGTGGTTCCTTCGATGATTTAAACGATATATTAAACAAGATGTTTGGTGGCTTTGGAGGAGGTTTTGGCGGTTTTTCATCTTCAAGATCTTCTAGAAGCGGTGGTCCTCAAAGAGGCGATGACACCATGATGCGTATAAAAATCAATTTTATGGACGCAATTAATGGTAAAACTGTCACTATTCCTTTAACTTACGATGAAAAATGTTCTTCTTGTGGAGGAACTGGAGCATTAAACGGCACCGAATATACAACCTGTCCAACTTGTAAAGGACGTGGAAGAGTTTTAACACAACAAAGAAGCATTTTTGGTATTATTCAACAAGAAAGTGTCTGTCCTGATTGTCATGGAAGTGGTAAAAAAATCAAAACACCATGTCCAAATTGCGATGGAAAAGGCTATAACAGAGTTAAAAAAGAAATTGAAGTCAAAATTCCTGCTGGTATTCAATCTGGTCAGCAAATTAGAGTTCAAGGCAAGGGTGAAAGAGGCTTAAATGGCGGAAATAACGGCGACTTATATATTGAAGTCGTAGTAGCTAAACACGAGTTCTTCATTAGAGATGGTAACGATATTCATATCGATATTCCTTTAGATTTTATTGATGCTTGTTTAGGAACAACGATCAGCGTTCCAACAGTTTATGGAGAAGCTGAACTTAAAATTAATCCTGGTACTCAACCAAATGACATTTTGACTTTAAAAGGAAAAGGTGTCAAAGATTTAAGAGGAAATGGATATGGAAATGAATACGTCCATATTATCTTAAAAACACCAACTTACCTTAATAAAGATCAAAAGAAAGCCCTTGAAGATTTTAAGCACGCAACCAAGCAAGGCGATACTTTTTTTGATAAATTTAAAAGAGCGTTTAAAAGTTAATCAATAAGTTTTATACTAATAAAACGAAGAGAAATTTTTATGCCTAAATGTAGATTTTGCGGAGAAAATATTACAAAATTCGACAAAGAGATGTGTCCTTATTGCGGGGGAAAAAGACCTTTAGATGGGGTCGATAATTTTACTGTTGATATAACGCAAACCATCAATACCATCGATAAAGAAAAGGTTCAAAAATTTAAACAACATAGCAAAGTAGTCAATGCTATTTTATGTATGTTTTTAGGAATTTTTGGGGCTGATAGCTATTATCTTGGTTTTGCTAAATATGGAATCGTTCGCTTTTTAATCAATATCATTTATATTGTTGGCTTATTTTCTCTATTATATTTTTTACCAACAGGTTTAGGTTTACTTTATTCTATATTAATAAGTTTAGGGTCAAATTTTATAGTTTATTTTATAATTGGATTTATATCTTTATTTATAAATGGCAAAAAAGATTCTAACGGAGTTTATTTAAGATAATGCAAAGATATTTTGCTACTTTAGATAATGAAAAAAATATCGTCATTAACGATGACGATATTTTTCATATTCTCAAAGTTATGAGAATGAAAATAGGTGAAAAATTTGAAATTAATGTCGATGGTGATTTAAAAATTGCTAAATTAACTTCATTATCGCCATTTAAATATGAAGTAGTCGAAGAAAAAGATGAAAAGCACGAATTAAATGGTTATGTAAGACTTTTATATTGCTTACCAAAAGGCGATAAAATCGATTTAGTTATTCAAAAAGCGGTCGAATTAGGTTGTAACGAGATAGTTTTAATAAATAGTGAGCGTTCGATTGCGAAAATAACTAGTGAAAACAAGGCGAAAAAGCTTTTGCGCTTTAATAAAATCATTAAAGAAGCGAGTGAACAATCTAAAAGAAGTAAACTTTGCGTGTTAAAAGATGTGATAGAGTTTAAAGAAATAGCAAATTATCCTGCTGATTATTCTTTAATTGCCTACGAAAATACTGATTTTACTAGTCAAGATTTAATTGAACTTCTCCCTAAACTTAAAAATAAAACGATAAATGTGATAGTTGGAGCAGAAGGAGGCATCTCTAAAAGCGAATTAGAGATTGCAAAAAAGACAAAATATCAAGAAATATCCCTTGGTAAAAGAATTTTAAGAAGCGAAACCGCTTGTATTTTTATTCTTTCGCTAATATCTTTATACTTAGATTAATAATTATGGGTGAAATTTATAACATTTTGAAAAGAGAAAGAAACAAAAAAGGTATCTATAATTGTAGCGAAATGACCTTTTTTAGGAACTTTAAGGGTATTTTAAAAAGCAACCCTATTTTTAATAAGTATCTTGAAATCGATAATGATTTCGATATTATTCGTGCAAATATAATTATAAAAAGCATCATCAACAAAGATGAGCTTGATAACATTATTAATGATATGTATATTGCAAACGCTAATGTAGGAGTTGAATCTATCAAAGACGATATTAAAGAAAAAATTAGCGACTTACCTTATATTTCTTACGACAATTTTAAGATTTACATACCATTTTTTAATAAAGCAACCAATATTATTTACTCAAATGAAAGTGAAAAAATGTTTCAATATCCTTACGTTAGTTTGTTTAAAAAGTTTGAACCTTTTTTTGTCGATGCTTTTGAAACCTATAATATTGATTTATTCAATTCGCTTTTTACACAACTTGTAAAAATATCTGAATCCAATACAAGCGTTGCTTTTTATCATTATGAATTTAATGCAATTTTTATTATCAATAGGCAAGGGACACTTGATAATATCATCTATTTATTTGATAAACATATGAAAAATCCTCATAAATATAATATTATCGAAAAAGTGAGACCTTTAGTTAACGCTTATTACGATAATGATTTAAGTCTTTTTATCTATTTACTATATAAAAACGATTTGGTCAGTTATTATGTTTTCAGAAAAATTTGTAAATTATATCAAGTATGACAATTTTAATTAGTTTTTTAGGATGTAAAGTTAATAGTTATGAAGTTGAAGCTGTCGCTGAAACTTTTTTAAAAAACGGGTTTTCGTTTTTTGATGAAAAAAAAGATGATTCGCCAACAGTTATTATTTTAAATACATGTGCGGTTACTAAAACAAGCGTTACTAAAGATAAAAAAGAAATAAAACAATTAAGAAAAAAATATCCAACCTCATGCCTTGTTGTTATGGGTTGCTATGCTCAATTTGGATATAAAGAAATTGAAGAAAAATATGGTGCCGATATCGTAATAGGCACTTCAAATCGTGAGAAAATATTTGAACTTGTAACTCAATTTTTAAAAGATCGTAAAAAAATCGCTTTACACGACCAAAATAACAACATTAAAAAATATGAAAGATTATTTTTGACTTCGAGTTATTTAACAACTAGAGCATATGTGAAGATTCAAGATGGATGCAATAATTTTTGTAGCTATTGTCTCATTCCTTATGTTAGGGGTCGTTCAAGAAGTAGAGACAAGGACGATATTTTATTGGAAATTAAAAATCTAATTAATAACGGCATAAAAGAAGTGGTTTTAACTGGTATTGATATGTCTAGTTATGGCCTTGATAGAAACGATGATGTAAATTTTAGTGACCTTATCGAACTTATTTTAATAAATTTTCCAAGTTTATATCGATTAAGAATCTCTTCTTTAGAAGAAAGTCAATTTGATGACAAATTTATGATGCTACTTTCAAAATATAAGAACCTAGCTAATCATCTTCATATTCCTCTTCAAAGCGGAAGTGAAAAGGTTGTTAAAAGAATGAATCGTAAATACAATCTTCTTTCTTTTGAGGAAAAAATTAATAGGATTCGTTCAATCAGACCTGATATTTCAATTACAACTGATGTAATAGTTGGCTTTCCTGGTGAAAATGAAGAAGATTTTATGGATACATATAATTTTTGTAAAAAAGTCAACTTTTCTAAAATCCATGTTTTTCCATATTCTGAAAGGGAAGGTACGGTTGCTACAAAATTAGATAATAAAGTATCGCCAACTACTAAAAAAGAAAGAGTACAAAGACTTTTAGATTTATCAAAAAACTTAGAAGAAAACTATATATCTAAATTTTTAAATAAGGACATTGAATTTTTGTTTGAAGATTTTATAGCTCAAAGACAATCTTATAGAGGTCATAGTTCCAATTATTTGGAGTGTGAATTTGCCTCACAAGAAGATCTTACAAATAAAGTTAAAACTATTAGATTTACTAAGGATAATTTTAAATATTTTTGACAATGTCAAAAATCTAAAATACGATAACCATCGTTATTTTTTAGTAAATTTTAAAATTTATCAAAGTAAAATTTGACATAAAATTCCATTTAGGTATAATTATCGAGGTAAAGGAGATTTTAATTATGGCAGTCCCATTTAGAAGAACTAGTAAAACAACAAAAAGAATGAGAAGAACACACTTCAAATTACATGCAACAGGTCTTACAACTTGTTCAAATTGTGGTGCAACAATCAAATCACACACTGTTTGCCCAAAATGTGGTTATTATGATGGCAAACAAGTAGTCAAAAAAGACTAATTTTGATTAAATTTCATTTCATAAATTATAAAAGCATCTCAAAACTATGAGATGTTTTTTTATGCTCAAAATGTTAAAATTTTACCATGAATATAGGTTTTTTAGGTTGTTCGAAAATAGGTGTTGCAGCCTTAACATCAATAAAGAATTATAAAGAAGCTACATTATATGCATGTGCTTCTAGAGAGTTAAATAAAGCAGAAGAATATAAAAATAAATACGGTTTTGAACGCGCTTATGGTTCTTATGAAGAGCTAGTTAATGATCCAAACGTTGATCTTATTTACATTTCAACTATTACATCATTACATTATGAGCATACAAAACTATGTTTAGAGCATAATAAACCATGCTTAGTTGAAAAACCTTTTACAACTAACGCTAAAGAAGCAGAAGAGTTATTTAAACTGTCGAAGAGTAAAAATATCTTTGTTGGTGAAGCGATGTGGACTAGATATATGCCTTCAAGAGGTATCATAAATAACATTCTTCAAAGTGGTGTAATCGGTGATATCTATATGCTATCTGCCAATTTATCGTATAAGATAGATGGCGTTGAACGACTCATTAAAAAAGATTTAGGTGGTGGAATCTTATACGATTGTGGTGTTTATCCTATTAACTTTGCTTTTATGATATTAGGAAGCGACTATAAAAATTTAAAATCGACCATGATTTTTAAAGGCAAGGGAGTTGATGAAACAACGCTTATAAATATATTTTATAAAAACGGCATCGTAGCAAATTTATATACTTCAATGGATGGTAATTCAGATCGAAACGGATTTGTTTATGGAAGTAGAGGTTATTTAAAAGTTGATAACATTAATAATCCATCATTAATAGAAATTTATGGAAAAGTTGATGAAAATAGTGGGTCCAATGCAATGGAGTTAAAGAATAGTATACGAATAAAAGAAGATGTGAATGGCATGGAATATGAATTTTATGAATCCATATTGGCCATAAAATCCAAAATTATCGAACCTGTATCTATGCCACATTCAGAGACAATTAAAGTGCTCAAATTAATAGATAAAGTTAAATCTAGTAGTTTTATAGTAGATAATTAGTAATTAATTAGTATATTTTTAGTACATTTAGGAGGTCATATGGAATATAACAAATTAATCGATAATACTTTATTGAAAGCTGATGCAACAAAGGAACAAATCATTGCTTTATGTGAAGAAAGCAAAAAATATGATTTTAAATCCGTTTGTATCAATCCTGATTTTATTTCATTAGCTAAAAAGAATTTAAAAGGAAGCGATGTTTTAATCTGCACAGTTATAGGTTTCCCATTAGGAAGCATGACCTCTAAAGCAAAAGCTTTTGAAGCAAAAGATGCAATAGAAGAAGGCGCTGATGAAATTGATATGGTTATTAATATCAGTGCTTTAAAAGATAAAAATTATGAATATGTTTTAAATGATATCAAAGCCGTTAGAGAAGCAACAAAAGGTCATACTTTAAAAGTTATTTTAGAATGTTGCTTATTAACAAAAGAGGAAATCGTAAAAGCTTGCGAACTTTGTGTTGAAGCTAAAGTAGATTTTGTCAAGACAAGCACTGGCTTCTCATTATGGGGAGCTAAAGTTGAAGATGTTAAGTTAATGCGCGAAACAGTCGGACCTGATATGGGCGTTAAAGCAGCAGGTGGCGTAAGAACTCACGAAGAAATGCTTGAAATGGTTAAAAATGGCGCTACAAGAATAGGAACCAGTTCTGGCGCAAAATTAATGAAGTAAATTTAAACTTATAATTATAAGACCAACAAAACTTTCTTTGATTTTGCACATAAGTAATTTATAAATATTGAAAATATTATTAGTAGTATTGTTAGCTATAGATCTTATAATACGTTTCCTTCAAATATTTGTGTGTTAATTATTTTTATTATCGCCTTGTTTTTTAATTATTTTCATGATAATAATAAGACAAATAACAAAAGCGAAATAAAAGGAGATTGCATATGACAAACACTGTTAATTTTTTGCTACTTTTATCTAATGTAATTTCAACAAGAATTGATACACCAGTTTTTAATAGTGTTGTAAACGGTAAATTAGAATTAGGTGAAACAAGCACATTAAATATTTCGAACGAAGAATTTTCAACAAAAGCATATTTTAAAAATTTGGATAATAATTCGCTTTATAACGTAGGAAATTCTTGTGGATTTGTTGCTTTAGCACAATATTTAAGTTACCTAGATACGTTTTATAATGATGATATCATTAATGATTCATTTGAAATTAAGTCATATGGAACTTCAATTGAAGAAGTCGTTAGTGAGTCTCCAGGTGTATTGAACTTAAATTGGGATATATCTTCTGTAGGAAATTTAAGAAGTTTTATTAATTCAAATATGTTTAATGACTACGGCTGTTACCTTATGGAATTTTATTCTTATCATACAATGTTTATGGGCGATAATGATCCTGAAAGAACAAGTATAGGGCTTAGAAGCTATCAAGCTATTCTAGACGAATTAGCTCTTTATGGTACACCACAATTAATATTTAATACTAAGATGGTAAATTTAGCGTTTGGTGATCATTATAAAGAAAGTAATATTGAAATGTTTGACTCTTTAATTAAAGAAAAGTTAGATGATGGGGAGCCAGTTATTCTTAATATAGCTAACAAAGACCGTACTTTTAACCACGCTGTTGTAGCATATTATTACGACTCATCCGGAAAAATCCATTGTAATTATGGATGGAAAACAGTTCCAAACGCTACAGATATGACGCTGGATGAAGATCATAAAGTTTATGGCGTAGTTTATAGATATGAACTCTTTGAGTGAAAAACACTCAAATAATTATGTAATTAATGGTGTAGGATATTGCGGATGCGGATTAAGAAGTTAAGTTTTTTGTCATTAATTGGAATTGCAGTAACATCATGTGGAAATACTGATTATTTTCTTAACGATTTTAATGTTGGTCAAGGAACTGGTCTTGTAGGGGAAATGGTTTCATATTCCTATTTATGGTATGGCGGCGGAGGCGCTGAAGCTATAAATGATGAAAAGCGCAATCACACATTCGAAATCGAATATTCAACTATTGATGATGTAGTTTACGCTTGTTATATACCAACTATTAATATTTCTGGATATAAGCAAGGCCTTAAAAATGCAACAGAACCATACGGATGTAGATTCGATGAAGATGATGAAACGGTTGTCGATGGAAAATTCTTGTGGCTATTTCAAGACACAGACAATTTCCCTGTCGAATGGATTGAAACTACTTTAGATGAATTATTATTTAAAAAAGATGATAAAACATTAATTTTTGCTTGTGAAAAGCAAGAAGCGACAATTAAAAGAGATTTATTTACTGAAGAAACATTAAATAAAGATATAACAATTTATACAATGTTAGATTTAATTGGAGACTATGAAAACGGTAAATTCAAAAAAATTGATAGAAATACTTTAGAACCTGGAACTATTGAATGGATTACATTACCACAAGATTTTTATAACAAAATGATTTGTTCTCCATATTTTACGTATCCTAGACTTACTGAATGTAGAGTAGAAATTACTAATACGAATGGCGAAAATGTAATTTCTTTACCAATCGCCTATAAAGTCGATAACGAGTATATTTCTCTTTTAGAAGATATCGGTTATGCATTTAGAACAGGTGATGTTTATGGCAACTTAAAAGAAGATTTTAAAGAAAAATTACTCGATACAAGTGAATTTAAGCCTTATGATGTTGGAAATGACCGATTTGGTTATTATCTTGCTAGTGATGTTGAAGAGATAATCGAAAAAGTTAACAACTTAAACTAAATTTTTCTTTATTATCCTCTTTTCTCTGTGCTATCATATTTAGCGCAACGATTGGAGGTGAAAGTTAGGATGTCAAAAGTAGT
>JADIMY010000124.1 GCA_017694345.1 Candidatus Onthovivens merdipullorum
GTCTTTGGAGAGTATTGGGGAGCACCTTGAAAAATATAAAGTAAATAAAATGGTAGGCGATTTAGATTATTCTTTAGTTCGTAGCCCTTTAACAAAAATGAGCGAAAAAGAGTTAACGTATCTTCTTAATGATACGTTGGTGGTTATGGCTTATATTAAAGAGTTAGAAGAAAAAGAAACCTCATTAATTTATATCCCTTTAACTTCAACGGGCTTTGTTCGTAATTACTGCCGTAAGCACACGATCAGCGTAAAAGAAAATTACGCCTATCGTGGATTAATAAAAAGGTTAAAATTAAGAAGCGAAACTTATTTATCTTTATGTCAAGCCTTTATGGGCGGATTTACTCACGCTTCAAGTTTTTGGAGTAATGGCTTATGTAAGGATGTATATTCATACGATTTAACTTCTTCTTATCCTACTGCCTTAGTGGCTGAAAAATACCCTATGAGTAGTGGCTACACAATAAAAATAAATAACGAAGAGGAGTTAGAGCGTTTAATGTCTAAATATTGCGTTTTAATGGATATAACTTTTTATGGTATCGAAGAAAGTTTTATCTATGAACATTATATCAGTGAAAGTAAGTGCATTGAATTAGAGGGTAAGCAAGTTGATAACGGGCGTATAGTTAAAGCAAGTATGTTAAGATTACTCATCACTGATATTGACTATTCTTTAATTAAAAAGACTTATTCTTATGATAGAGTTAAAATTAATAACTGCATTATATTTAAAAAGGAATATTTACCTAAAGAGTTCGTTCAGTGCGTTTTAGATTTTTATGTAAATAAAACAACTTTAAAAGGGATAAAAGGAAAAGAAAGCGATTATATGCGCTTTAAGAATTTATTAAATGCAACTTATGGTATGTGTTGCACTAATCCTTGTCGAGATGAAATTATTTTTGATGGGGGAGAGTGGTCTATAAAAGAAAAAGATATACCTACTTCTTTAAGAAACTATAATAAATCAAAAAGTAGATTTTTATTTTATGCGTGGGGAGTATGGTGTACGGCTTACGCAAGGCAAAACTTATGGAGCGCTATATTAACGCTAAAACAAGATTATATATATTCTGATACGGACAGCGTTAAAATATTTAATAAGGATAAATATAACTATTATTTTGATGATTATAATAAAAAGATAGAAGAAAAATTAGTTAATGCTTTAAATTATCATAATCTAGACACTTCATTAATTAAACCGCTTAACGATAAAGGAGAGATTAAGTTAATGGGAGTGTGGGATTATGAGGGGCATTATAAATACTTTAAAACTTTAGGAGCGAAGCGATATATGTATTACGATAATGACTTACACATTACAATAGCAGGAGTTAATAAAAGAAGTGGAGCAAAATATTTAAAGTGGAAGTATAAAGACACGCTCAACATATTTAAAAATTTTACTAATAATCTTTATTTTCCTGCAACATACACCGATGAAAACCACATTGAGCAAAAAGCCTGTGGGAAACTCACTCATACATATATTGATGAAGAAAGAAAAGGAGTGATGCTAGATTATTTAGGAGTTCCTTATGAATACGATGAACTATCTAGTGTGCATCTAGAAAATACCGACTACTCTTTAAATATGTATCAAGGTTATTTAGACTATATACAAGGGAAATGGAGCAATTTTTTATGGCAAAACAGGAATATTATACGTTAACTGAAATTAAAAAATGTAAGGCGAAATATAATCTTATTATTGGGGAGCGTAGTAATGGCAAAACCACCGCTGTGCTTGGCGAAATTTTGAAAGTACACTGCGAAAGTAATTATCAAGAATGTGGATTTTATCTACGTAGGTTTCAAGAAGATTTAAAAAATGCCGTTCAATTAACGCGTAATTTAGTGTCTTTAAAGTGGGTAGAGAAATACTCTCACGGAGAATATAACTCTATCCGCTACTATCGTGGAGAGTGGAACCTTGTTAAAATAGACACTAAAACTAACGAGATTTTAAAGGTTAATACTAACCCTATGATGTATAGCGGTTCAATAAATGAAAATGAACGTTTAAAAAGTAGGGCATTCCCTAACTGCACGATCATATGTTTTGATGAGTTTTTAACTAGAGGCTACTATCTTCCAGAAGAGTTTATTTTATTTCAAAACGTTATATCTACTATTGTTCGTGAGCGCGATAATTTAACCATTTATATGCTAGGTAATACAGTAAATAAATATTGTCCATACTTTGCTGAAATGGGGCTTAATAACGTTAAAAATCAAAAACAAGACACAATAGATATTTATGAATATGGTAAAAGTGAATTAAAAGTAGCGGTTGAATATTGTAAAGGTATTGCTAAAAAGAGTGATGTTTATTTTGCTTTTGATAATCCACGCCTTGCTATGATTACAAAAGGAAGTTGGGAAATTGATATTTATCCGCACCTACCTTTAAAATACACTAAAAAAGACAAGGTATTTAGCGCTTATTTAGAGTTTAACGGCGAAAATTTTGAAATCGAATTAATATTACTAGATGATAATTATTTTCTTTATATCCATCGAAAAACAACGGAAATAAAAGAAGACACCTACCCTGTCTATACTAATAAAGTAAATCCTAAATACAACTACTCTTCTAATATCTTTAAATATAAAAATAAGGCGGAGCAACTCATTACTTCTTTAATCACTCAAGATAAAGTTTTTTATCAAGATAATGAAGTTGGCGAAATTATAAGAAATTTCCTTATCACACAAAAAAAGGGCATTTAGCCCTTTTAATTTTTGTCCTTTAGAAGTACACCTTGCCTTAATAGATTGTCGATTTCTTCTATTTCTACTCTAGTAGCAGTTTCTATATTTTCGATATGTACTCCACCTATTTTAGTAAATCCGAAAAGTGTATTAAGTACTCTATCTTCTTCAAGTGGTCTACCGACTAACTTATTATAATTATCAAATTCAATTTCTTTAGAAGTAGTCACTTTTGTCCTTATATCTCTTTCGCCAACCATTGCAAAATATCCACCACCTACTTTAGAGTTCGCGCTTGGAAGTAAAGTCATATCTTTAGAAATGCCACCAGTGATGGAAGATACAAATTGATTAAATCCACCAACCATATACATTGGTGCCATATAACCACCTAATAAACCTCCAACTACACCACTTAATACACCACTACTTGCTCCAACTACGCTATTTAACATATTAGCTGATTTTTCACGATTTATTCTTTCTTGGTTAGTTGTATTAACGGCAATTTCAACACCAATTTGAGCAGGTATTTCAGCGATAATTTTTGGTGGGTTATCCATAGTTGAAATTACTATATCGCAGGTATTACTTTCGCTATTTGGAAAATATACTACTTGTAGATTAACTTTATTACCATTTCTAAATAACTCATAACTAGGAAGTTCTAGCCATCCATAAAATGGTACATACATTTCATATTTTGAGTAAGGTTCAAAATCTAAAAAGTTATTATGGTGTCTATTAAAAGTTA
>JADIMY010000125.1 GCA_017694345.1 Candidatus Onthovivens merdipullorum
TCTTAAAATAAAAAATTATGAAAACAAATTTCTATATTTCAAACATATATCAAATAAAGAATTACATATTTAAAAACGGAATTAAAGCTGACTTATATATTGAAAGTAAAAGAAATTCATTCTTGGTAATATTAATTTCTTTTAGTAAAGAAGAAGGCGAAAAAGTAATTTCTTTATTTAATAATTTGAGTTATTCTTTGTCATTCCTAAATATTTATGACTTTAATTGGAACGACGACTTAACACCTCGGTATTCTGAAAAAATTTTTAATAAAGGCCAAGGCTTTAAAGGTAATGCTGATAATTTTTTAAAATTTATTATCAATGAAGTTTTATCTATAATAGAAAAAGAAATGAATCCAGTTATTAAAATAATTGCAGGATATTCTTTAGGAGGATTGTTTAGTTTATATTCAGCTTATAAATGCAATGAATTTAACAAAGTTATTTGTGCTTCGGGTAGTTTATGGTATCCGAATTTAGTTAATTTTATTAAAGAAAATCAGATTTCCAATAATGTAAAAGATGTATATTTTTCTTTAGGCGATAAAGAAAAATATACAAGTAATAGATATATGAAAAATGTTTACGATAATACTTTAGACATTTTTAACAATATTAAAGAAAAAGGAATCAACACAATTTTTGAGTTAAACAAAGGAAATCATTTTGTAGATAATGATATTAGAGTTTTTAAAGGTATTGAATGGTGTATTAAGCAAAAATAAGAATTTATTTATATTTTTAATAATTTTTATGAATTAATAAAAATTACTTTGTATTTTTCTTTATATATGGTAATATATTTTCAAGGAGAAACTATGAAAATTATATGGCTTAATAAAAATAGTGAATTGGGAATCGTATCTTTTACAAAATCAAATGTTACTTTAAATAAAATAGCTTCAACTCATTTTAAAGATGTTGAATATGTTATGGTTGGATTAGATAAAGAAGAAAAAAAGCTTTATATAAAACCTATCGATAATAATTTACTTGTTAGAGGCGATTTAGATAAAGAAGAATTATTTAAGATTAGTATTTCTAAAACTTATGATAGAATTAGTTCGGTTATGCTAATCAATTTAATTAAAGAAGTTCAAGATGTTACTAATAAAAAATTTTATAGTAAGTTTAACGAAAAAGAAGAGATGTTAATAATTGATCTTAATAAGGAGGTGAAATAAATATGCTTATTGATTTATTCACTAATATAAATGCATCTGTTATAGAAAATTATATGTATATCATCTGGATTGGTGTATTTATTATTGCTTTAATTATTGAACTTGTTACAACTGAACTGGTAAGCATTTGGTTTAGTGGTTCAGCTTTTGTTACAGCCTTATTAAGTTTTATACCAGGCTTACCATTTTGGGGAGAGATTTTAATATTTGTTGGATTAAGCGCTATCTTTTTATTTGCCTTAAGACCCCTTACAAAAAAATATTTTACTAGAAATAAAATTAAATCAAATGTTGATGAATTAATTGGTCAAAGAGTTATATTAACTAAAGATATCACTTTAGAAGAATATGGAGAAACTAAGATTCATGGTAATTTTTGGAGATGTGAATCTTTAAATAAAGGGGAAACGATTGAAAAAGGTGAAGAAGTTCAAATAGTTTCTATTGATGGTAATAAACTTGTCGTTAAGGTTATAAAGGAGGAAAAATAACTATGGAAGCGTGGCAAATTTTATTAATTGTTTTTGGAGTTTTAATCTTTGTTTTATTAATTGTTTTTATTTGTTCTATTCGTATTGTTAGACAAACAGAAAAATACATCATTGAAAGACTTGGTGGGTATTACAAAACCTGGGGTGTTGGAATTCATATGTTAATTCCTTTCTTTGATAAAGTTGCTCAAAAAATATCGATGAAAGAACAAGTTAAAGACTTTGATCCACAACCTGTTATTACTAAAGATAATGTTACAATGCAAATTGATACGATTGTATTTTATCAAGTAACAGATCCTAAACTTTATGCTTATGGAGTTGATGATCCTATTGGGGCGATCGAAGATTTATCTTCAACTACTTTAAGAAATATTATTGGTGAATTAGATTTAGATGAAACTTTAACTAGTAGAGATATTATTAATACTAAAATGAGAAGTATCTTAGATGATGCAACTGATGCCTGGGGAATTAGAGTTAATAGAGTTGAAGTTAAAAATATTTTACCTCCAAAAGATATTCGTGAAGCGATGGAACGCCAAATGAGAGCTGAGCGTGAAAAAAGAGAAAAAATTCTACTTGCTGAAGGTGAAAAACAAAGTGCTATTTTAATTGCAGAAGGTAATAAAGAAAGTGCAATTTTAAACGCTGAAGCTGAAAAACAAAAGAGAATCAAAGAAGCTGAAGGTGAAGCTGAATCAATTATGAAAGTAAAAGAAGCTGAATCTAAAGGTATAGTTATGATTAGAGAAGCCGAAGCTAAAGGCTTGGAACTATTAAAACAAGTTGGGGTTGATAATAAAGTTTTGACTTTAAAGTCTTATGAGGCACTTGCTAAAGTTGCTGATGGTAAAGCAACTAAGCTTATCGTTCCTAGTGATGTTCAAAATATAGCATCTCTTGCTAATATTGTTAAAGAAGCAGTAACTGATAAAAAAGACTAGAATAACTAAGTTTTAAAAGAATAATCTAAAGAAGGTTATTCTTTTTTTCTTGTATTTTAATTTCTGGATAATTAGAATATCAAAGGTTTTAAGGAGCTATTTATGAACGAAAACGAAATTAAAAAAATAGAAGATAAAGAAAATAAGCCTAAGAAAAGACTAAAGAGATGGCAAAAAGGATTAATAATTGCAGGGTGCTCAGTTATAGCAATTGTAGCTGCATTAGGTATTACTGTTGGTGTAGTTTGGGGCAATGAAATTTCTTCAATCTCATCTATTAAAAAGATTTCAGAAGCTAATTATGATATTAAAGCAGGTCCAGTTTATGAAATGACTGTAAAAGGTGGATATTATTTTGATAAATTTATCGAACAAGGCGGAGCAAGCGATGATAATGAACTCATTAATTTTATTGTCGATAATATAACTAAAGGGGTAATAAATATTGATATGACTGCTCCAGAGATTGGCTGTTCATCTTTTACTTGTGTTACTGAAGATGGAGACCGCCTCTTTGGTAGAAATTATGATTTTACACAAACAACTTCAATGATTGTTCATACGAATCCAGGAAATGGAAGATATAAATCTATTTCTAGTGTTGATCTTCAATTTTTAGGAATCACTAACGGAGTTGAAATTAGTGGATTATTTAATAAGTTAATTACTTTAGCGGCACCTTATGCTCCGCTTGATGGGATTAATGAAAAAGGGGTATCTTGTGGTATTTATATGTCTTATCAAGGTAATAGAATCGATGATGGAAATGGTGAATATCATTACGATGTCGTAGCCACCGATCAAAATACGGATAAACCTGATATTACCTCTACTACAATGTTAAGAATGGTTCTTGATTATGCTGATAGTGTCGATAGTGCAATTGAAATGATTAAACAATATGATTTTCATGATAGTGCTAATACTTCTTTCCACTATATGATTGCCGATGCTTCAGGAAAAAGTGCAATTTTAGAGTGGGTTAATGTAGATAATCCAAAATCTAATAATGATATTGATGGAACTAATAGAGAACTAGTTGTTTATTATAACGATAATGATAGTATTGTTGGTGAAAAAGAAGGAGCCAATGATTTCCAATATATTACTAATTTTTTAGTAACACCTAATTACTATAGTGAAGAAGAAATTAGATTAAATGAACAAGGAAAAGATCGATATGACCGTATTGAATCAATGATAAATAAAGATGGGACTAATACCAAGGGTGTAGTTAAAGATGAAGCAGAAGTTTTAAATATATTACAAACAGTAGGTAGAAGAAATTGGGATAAAATTAATGGTGAAACCGATGGAAATGGTTGTACTGTTTGGAGTGCTCTATATAATTTAACAGATAAAACTGTAACTTGGGTAGGAAACGAACAGTTTGATAACGAGCGAGCAGTTTTTCACTTTGCTTTATAGTTATTTAAAATAAAAACTAAATATAAAATGAGTCGATAATGATTGTTCAATCGTTATTAGACTCTTTTTATTTTCTAATTAAAATTTTTGATTTAAGTAAGGAAGCTAATTGATTAGTTTCGCTAAAAAATAAAAAAGTGAAAAAAATACTGTTATCGAGTATAATTTACATATGAAAATGACTATTGAAGAAAAATTACATAGTAAAGAACTAAAAAAACCTAACTTATTTATTTATAATTTATTAGCGTATTTTTGGAAATTTACTGTAGCTAAAAAATATCATATACACTATTCTTTTATTGATAATCCTAAAAAAGAAAAAGGACCATATATATTATTATCTAATCACGCTAGTAGATTAGATTATATGTTTGTGGCGATACCTTTGCTTCCACAAAGATTTAACTTTGTTGCCGGGTATAATGAATTTTTTAGAAGTCATTTAAAAGGAATCTTTGGTTTACTTCAAGAAATTCCTAAAAAGAACTTTACTCCGGATGTCTATCCTGTAATTCAAATGAAAAAGCTTGTTAAAAAAGGTGGAAGAATATGCTTGTTCCCTGAAGGAATGTCTTCAATTAGTGGTGGGAGCCAACCCGTTGCTTTAGGTAGTGCAAAACTTTTAAAATTTTTAAATGTTCCAGTTTATGTTTCACATATTGATGGAGGCTATTTAACTAGTCCTAAATATAATATTAAAGAAAGACATGGCAAAGTTTATGTTACTTATAAAAAGTTATTTAATATCGAGGATTTAGCAAAATATAGTGTTGATGAAATTACTGATATATTAAATAAAGAAATTCATACCGATGATTATGAATTTAATTTATCTAAGCAAATTACTTATAAATCTAAAGAAATTGCTAAAAATATACATCAACTTTTATATAAATGTCCTAAATGTGGTAAAGAATTTATTTCGATAAGTGATGAAGAATCCTGGATGTGTCCAAGTTGTGGTAATAAATTTTATTTAGATAATGCATATAATATTATACCTACTAAAGATAGTGTCACTTTTAAAACGCCTAAACTTTGGTATGATTATGAAAGAAATGAAGTTAAAAAAGAAATAGCTAATCCGGATTTTTATTTTGAAGACGAAGTTGATATTGGTTTTTTACCAAAATATAAATATTTAAAACATCAAGCAACTAGTAATATTGAAGGAAAAGGGATTTTAAGAATTGATCATAATGGAATTACTTTTAAAGGAGTTAGAAACGATAAAGACTTTGAATTTAAGTTAACTTTAAAAGAAACTCCAACATATGGAATGTGCACTGATGCGAGTAGATTTTATACTTTTGTCGGTGGAGAATTTATTGAATTTTATCCTCGTAGAAATAGTGTAATTAAATGGTTTTTAGTAACTGAAGAATTACATAGACTTCACGGTGGATTATGGCAAGATTATAAAAAATAGTTAAGTTTTAAAGACTTTTTATTTAAATTTACACCTTAATTATTTTTAAAATGTAATTATATGAGTGAAATTAAAGTCGATAAAAATAGTAAGAAGAAACTCAATAAATATATTTTATACATTATCCTTATAGTTGTTTTAACGGCTTTTGTTTTAGGAGTTTCTTTAAGTGGAGAGACCTCGTATAATGGAGAAAATTTACCAACTATAATTGTTGTAGGTAAAATGTTCTCTACAATGAATATCGGATATATATTTTTATTTATAGGATTACTATTTTTATATTATTTATTATCTTCTTTTTGTTTATTTTTATTTGCTAGATTATATACAAAAAAATATAAATTTCATCAAGCAATGTCTAATCAAATGGTAGGATCATTTTATAATTACATCTGTCCAGGAGGATTTTATAGCGGAGGCCAATTTGCTCAAGCAATTACATTTAAAAGACAAGGAGTGAATATTTCTAATGCAGCTAGTGTTTTAGTTATGCAATTTATAATGTTTCAAATTTGTCTTTTGCTTTTAGGATTAATTTCTTTATTTAAGATAGATAAAGTTTTGAACATCGGTATTATTACTATTGGGAATAGTTTTGAAATTCCAATCGTTTTATTTATTATTTTAGGATTTTTACTAAACGCAATCATAATTATTACTATTTTACTAGTGTCACATTCACACAGATTTCATAATTTTGTTTTAAATCATGGAGTAAATCTCCTTTATAAATTACATATAATTACAGATCTAGAGAAAAAAAGAGATCAATATCGAATTCAAATTGAAAATTTTAGAATAGAGTTAAGAAGACTTCAATCTAATATTCCTTTTACTATCTTATTATTTATAATTACAATGCTCATTTTATGTATATACGATAGCTTCCCTTATGTTGTTGGTTTATCCTTAAATGCTTTTGCTAATCCTAGCGAAGATATTTTCAATCGTATATTTGAATCGATAGCTTTTACTAATTATCATCAAATGATATGTGGTATTATTCCTATACCTGGTAATGCCGGAATTAGTGAATTTATTTTTACTAGCCTATTTTCTAATTATTATGACCCAAGCTTTGTTAATAGTGGTATTAAGGCATCGATGTTATTATGGAGAATGCTTACTTATTATATTCCTTTACTTATTAGTGCAATATTTGCAGTATTTTATAGACCAAAAGGTACACCAAAAACCGAAGAAAGATTCTATTCTTTAGAAAGAAGCACTTTTGTAACTTTACAAATTGAAGCATTTAACCATAAAAACTTAGGATTAAATGAGGAAAAATATGTAAAAACTCTTGAAACTAAAAATATAGAAAGTAAACTTAAAAAAGATGATGATGTTGAAATTAAGGTAATCATAAACAAGGAAGAAAAAGATGAAAATAGGGATATTCACTGATACATATACACCTGAAATAAATGGCGTTGCAACTAGTTGCAACACTTTATTTAATACACTTATTAAAAACGGTCATGAAGTTTATGTTTTTACTACTGGTAAAAAAACAGAAATTGATGAAACTAAACACATTATTAAAATATCAGGTAAAACTATAAAAAGATTATATAACTATCGATTAGCTCTACCTTTTAATCATAAAGTTTTAAAAGAAATATCTAAACTTAACTTAGATATAATCCATGTTAATACTGAATATGGAGTAGGGATTTTAGGATTTTTAACTTCAAAAAAATATAGAATTCCTTTAGTTTATACTTTTCACACAATGTATGAATATTATACATATTATATTACTAAAGGTTTTTTAGATGGCTTATTTAAGAAATTAGTTAGAAGATTAATAATAAAATATGTTAATCGAGCTAGTGAAGTAATTGCACCAAGTGAAAATACTAAAAATTATCTTCAGTCAATTAAATGTAAAAAGTATATTAATGTAGTTCCTACTGGGATTGACTTAACTAAATTTTTAGACTATAAAATTGATGATGAAAAACTTAGAAATTTAAGAAAAACCCTGCAAATCCCAGAAGATTTTAAAATTTTTGTTAGTTTAGGTAGAATTGCTAAAGAAAAAAATTTAAAAGAGACTATTCATTATTTTGATAATTTTATTAAAAAACATAACATCAAAGCGAAGTTACTTATTGTTGGTGATGGTCCATATTTAAGTGAGTTAAAAAAAGAAGTTAAAAAAGACGATGAAAACGATAATGTTTTATTTTTAGGCAGAGTTGAACATCAAGATGTTGGTTTATACTATCATTTAGGAGATCTTTTTATAAATTCTAGTTTAAGTGAAACTCAAGGGTTAACCTATTTAGAAGCAATTGCATCAAATAATATTGTATTAGCTAGAAATGCCCCATATTTAAAAAATATTATAATTGATGGAGAAAGTGGGTTCTTATATGATAATGAAGAAGATTTTGATAATAAATTACTTATGTTTTTATCTTTAGATAAAAACAAATTAGATAAGATTAAAGAAAATGCTTTAAAAAATATCAATTTCTATAATATAGATAATTTTTATAAAAAGATAATGATTGTATATAATAGAGCTATTAAAGATTTATATTAATTAAAGAAGGTGAAAAATATGATTAAAGATTTAGTGATTAATTCCAATGCTAGTGGAGTTTACCTAGTTAAAGATAGTACTAAAGGTATAACAATAAGTGGAATGAACTATTTATCTATTACTCTACAAGATAAAAGTGGTGTCATGCCAGCTAAAAAATGGGATATTGATGAAGAAGATATTAAATTACTTCAAAAAGGTAATATTGTTCGAATCGATGGAGAAGTATTAAGTTATAAAGATAAACCACAAATTAAAATTACTGGTGTCTATAAAGTAAATAATGAAAATGAAGATTTATCTAATCTTTTATTATTAGGTTCTATTTCTTTAGATGATTTACTTAAGGATTTTAATTACTATAAAGATAGTATTAAAAATGAAGACTGTAAAAAAATAGTTAATCGAGTTTTTGAAAAATATTACGATAAATACATTGATTATCCTGCAGCAGTAAGAAATCACCACGAATTTTATCATGGGTTATTACATCATTCTGTAACAATGTGTAAAGTTGCCGATAAACTTAAAAATATTTACGATTTTGATTACGATTTATTAATTAGTGGATGTTTACTTCATGATTTAGGAAAAATCTATGAATTTAGTGGAGTGGTTGCTCCTAGTTATACAAATGAAGGAAATTTATTAGGACACTTAACAATTGGCGAAAGTTTAATTAAAGAAATTAGTGATGAACTCCATATTACAAGTGAAGTTCCTCTTTTACTTGAACATATGATTTTATCTCACCACGGAAAACTTGAATATGGTTCTCCTGTTGTTCCTAAAACTAGAGAAGCATTACTTTTATCAATGATTGATGATATGGACGCAAAAATGATGGTTTTAGATAAAGCTTTTAATGAAGTAAAAGAAGGAGAATATACTGAAAGAATATTTGCTTTAGACAATGAAATGTTTTATAAACATAAAAAAATAAAATGAGTAAAAATCTCATTTTATTTTTAAAAACCTTGCAAATCTAAGTTATTTTATTTTAATTCGTCTTTAATTTGGTTAGCAATAGCTGGTAAATTTAAATCTTTTAATTCGCCATTCATTGAGATTTGGAATCCTTCGACGGCTTTATATCTAGGAATGACATGAATATGAAAGTGTCTAATTGTTTGACCAGCTGATTCATAACAATTGGTTAAAATATTTACTCCTTTAGCACCTAAATCTTTAATTGCAACTTGACCTATTCTTTGGGCTAAATCAAACATTTTATGCATGATATGTTTTGGACAAGATAAAAATGTATCGTAATGTTTTTTAGAAATTATTAAAGAGTGACCATAGGTTGCTGGATTAGTGTCTAAAAAAGCCATTATATCATCGTCTTCATATATAACATTAGTAGGAATTAAATGTAATCCAATATTACAAAATACACAATTTTTATCGTATTCTTCCATAAATTAATATTCCTCCAAAAATAAATAAAGGAGCAAAGAAGTTGCTCCTTTATATTATAGTACTTATTTTAAGATTATTCTTCTTCAAATAAATCTGGATAAGTGGATAGCATATAATCGTAGATTGATTGATCGTTATATTCAATTCCACTTTCTTCTAAGTAGTGTTGATAAGCAGTATTCGTATAAGTATCACCACTTCCTAAGGTATAACCAATTTCTCTAGCTAAAGCTTCAATTTGTTCATTGGTGTAACCACTTGCATTTGTATCACCTTCTGAAGTTGGTGTCATCTTACTTTGATTTAATGCATATTCGATTTCAACAATATAGAAAGTCGAACTATCACTATCATTTAAGATAATACTATCTTGTAATGATTGAGATTGAGAAATATCTCTTTTTAAGAAATATCTTCCGTTTTGTTCTACGACATAGCTGTTATCATCAAGATTTGCTTCGCCACTAACTGGAGTATCTAAGGAGACACTATATTCGAATAAGTTATCGGTAATAGTAGAAGGCAAATCACTAAATCCATCACTTGCAGTACCGGAAATATATCCAGTATAGTCTTTAATTCTAATATTATTAGTTTGAAGTTCTAAACCATGTTGATAAGAATATTCATTAGTGTTAGTGAAACTATTCCATTGCTCAACACTCGTAGCATCGTTTCTATCTTCATTAATTAATGCAAAGTTTTGCATTAATTCACCATATTGTGTATTTTCATAATAGGTGTGTTCTTTGCCATCGATATAAGAAGTTTCACTAGTTTGATCTTCAGGTAAAGCTGTACTTGGTGTGTAATTAATTGCTTCATCGTGTGTTGAAACTTTATTGAAGCCATTAGGAGTATTTTCAAGTAATTCTAAACCTGTCCAAGTGGTTAAAGATTCATCTTTTCTAAAGCTAACGCTTTCAGTCATCATATTACCAACATAGGTTGGTTCATCATCAGCAATACCTTTCCAAGCATCACTAATTACATCAAAGTTTAATGGATAATATTCATTATCATTTCTAACAACTTCGCCATCAACAACTGTTTCGTGTGGATTTAAGCCATTAGCAATGACATTATTTACATAAGTGTAAAGAAGTCTCAAGGCAGAAGAAACATTATCTTGGGTATAAGTTATAGCGACATAATTAATTTTTCTAGCTTGAGTTCTACTTAATGTGGTATATAAATTATCATAGACATATTGAGAAACTAATAAATTATTAATGATATCTGGCATTAATTCTCTATTAATATAATCTTCATATAAGTCTAAATGAAGCATTGGTAAACCTGTAGAATTATCAGTACCAACAATTGAATCTAGGTTTTCACTAGAAATAGTTGAGTCAATCAAAATGCCATTTGTAAATTTATCCATTCCGGTAGGATATTCATAGGCTTTAGACTCAGCGTTATATACAATTTCTTCTTCCCAAGATTTATCATAGATATTGTTATCAGTGAATGTCTCATCAAAATTTCCAACTTTATAAGTAGGGAATTTACTTCTAGCATATAAAACTTCTTGGAATTTATTATCTACTTTATATGTATCACTATTTGCTTCAGTAAATAAAGTTGTGACAACATTTTTATAAATTAAATCTTTGAATAAATTAACACGAGTATCGTATTCACTCATTAAAGAAGAATCAAAATCTTCGTAAGTTGTCTCGTTACTACTAAAGTCTCTATTGTGATAAATAGTATGATTTTCAATAAATGTTTGTTTATCTTGATCAGTTAAAGCAGTATCATCTTCACTTTCATCGTATCCAATTAAAATGATTTTACCGTCTTTAATTCGATAATCACCAATATAAGATTTAGCATATTCATTAATAATATAGTCCCTAACTGTTTCTCCAGTGGAAGTTCCGTCGTGAAGTTTTTCATAAATATAATCTAAATCTTCTTGAGTAAAGTAATCACTTGTTCCTTCATCAAAAGAAATTTCATCGTGATTTAATCCAGGATAAATTGTGTCATCGTTACAAGCAGTAAGAGCTAAAGTAGAAGCAGTTAAACAAAGTGCTAATAATTTTTTTGCTTTCATTTTATTTACCTCACTAAATTAATCTTGATAGTGACAAACTTTATATAAGTCACTATTTTCATCTCCATAGCCACCGCTAAATCCAATAGCACAAGTTAATGGAATAAGTTTTGATTTTCTTTGATCTTGTTGATTCTTTAAATATTCAACATAATCATCCCAAGTATCATCATCAATCATATTTGCATCAGCGTTACTTTCAATTTGATTTGCGACATAAGAAGCAATTCTTTGAGTGATATCGATAGATTCTTGGTCACCAAAAGTAATACGCATAGTAACATGTTCAAATTGAGTTTCGCTTTGTAACCATTGGAAGACTCGATAGTCATATACTGTATCGTAATTTCTAATTGTATTTTCTAAAGTGGTAGCTCTAGAACTGTAGTTAGAGTAATCGCTAACAACATTATTAATATAGGTGCGTTTTGAATAAGCTACTTCACCAGTATTGGATTCACCAGTTGTTGATACATAAGGAGCATTTCTATTAATACGACCATCATTATCAATTGGTGATTCAGCAGCAAAATATTCGTTTAATGTAGAAGTATAAGTATCTTCACCATTAGGAGCAGTGTAAGTTCTAGTAGCATCTAATCCACTACGCTCAACAACGATGAAGTGAACACCTTGATAATCGCTAGTTCCAGCTCTAACAACAATGATAGGATTACCATTTTCATCGCATAAAACTTCTTTAGTATCATCATCATCAATTACATGATCGCCATTGACATCGTAATTAAAATGAATTGTTTGGAAACCTTTTAATGTTTCATCAGTGAGGGCTTCACCATTTTTCCAGGTATAGTTATAATTATTTTCATCACCCCAGGTGCCATTAGATACTAAATCGCTGTAATAAACATTACCATCGTTGCCTACATGACTGCCATTATTTATTAATTTAGTGGCTTCAGCATTAGCATCATCGGTTAATCCCCGATGTTCTTTAGTAATAAAACTAATATTATGATTATTAAAGTATGTATTAAAAATTATATTTCTAGGATAGTATGCGGCATTGCCTTCATTAACTTGGTGACCGGAACTATCTGTTGTACCTGCGTATTGATTGATTTTTGTTACGACTTCATAAGGAATAAAGTTAATACCTAAATTATTAAAGAATTCATCGTTATTACTTCCATAAAGGTTAAAAGGATCTTTTTCTTCGGTAGCGTTTGCTTCGATATCAGGGTCATTATCGTTAAATAAAGTATCGTAAATATAAATGCCTAATTTGAATTCGTTAACAAAAGAAGTAGCTGTATCCATAATTCCTAAGTTACCGAAAGAATTACTACTAGTATCATCAGAATGTAGTTCAGCAACTGTACCAAAACTAAAATCGCCATGTGCTAGAGGTTCTAGGACATTGTAAATTTGATTAGCATCATCTTCGCTAATTTCAGCATTATATAAAGTGTTACTTGCTGCATCGACCTTAACTAAAATGTGACTGACATGGTAAGGAATTCTTTTTTCAAGATATCCATTTTCTCCCCAGAAAATGTTGTAAGTTTGTTGGTCTTTATATTCTTCTGTTCCTTCTTCAAAATTAGCTTCATTCCAATTTTGGAAGTTATCGTAGAATCTATTACCGATATCTTCTTGCATATTTTCGACGAGATATTTATCATATAAAGCTTCTTCAGTTCTTTTATTTTCTCTTAAATCACTAAGCTCGGAGTCAAGGATCCTTTTCCATTCATCATCGTAATCTGTTTGATCGGTATCAGCTTTATCTTGAGCTTCTTCTTTTTTATCTTCAACCTTAGTTCTAGTTTGAGCTTCGATTTCTTCAAGTTCAGTAGCGTGAGCTGGGTCGTTATAATACTTTTTAAGCATTGCTTCATAGACTACGTCATATAAATCTTGTGTAGAAGCAGTATCGTTATTAAAGTAATTGAGAAGTAGTTCATTAGTTGTAAAATCAACTCTAGTTTCTCCATCACTTGTGATATAGCTTAATAATGTATTGGCTTTAGAAACGACAGGCTCATTTGAACAAGCTGACATCGATATTACGGCTGAAGCACCGATTAGTAATGTTAATGCCTTTTTGCATTTATTCATGTCGTGAATTCCTCCTAAAAATAAGTACTATACAAAATAGCTTTTATAATTTTATACTTTAGGTATAAATATCTCAATAATTTTTTTACTTCATAAAAAGAGGCATTTTAGAAAGATAAATCGTTTAAATTGTTAATCAAAAAAAATTGATATAAAATACATTAGATTTGAGGTGTAGTATGTCTAAATTAGAAGTTAAAAATTTACATGTAAAAATCGAAGATAAAGAAATTTTAAAGGGTGTTGATTTAGAAATTAGTGATCATGAAATGGTAGCACTTCTTGGTCCTAATGGACATGGAAAATCGACGCTACTATCGGTAATTATGGGTAATCCTCGTTATGAAGTAACTGAAGGTTCTATTTTCTATAATGGTAAAAATTTA
Source organism: Candidatus Onthovivens merdipullorum (assembly GCA_017694345.1). Taxonomy (GTDB): domain Bacteria; phylum Bacillota_I; class Bacilli_A; order RFN20; family CAG-826; genus Onthovivens; species Onthovivens merdipullorum. The sequence continues at coordinate 13,998 of JADIMY010000125.1, forward strand.
CTTGAGATGAGTGTTGATGAAAGAAATAGAGAAGGAGTCTTTTTAGCTTTCCAAAATCCATTTGAAATACCTGGTATAATTTCTATGGATTTTTATAAAAGTGCCTTAAACGCTCATAGTGACAAGAAAGTTTCTTTGTATAAGTTTTATAAACTTTTAGAGGACGCCTCAAAAGAAGTTCATATGCCTTTTGAAATGGTAAATAGAACATTAAATGAAGGGTTTAGTGGTGGAGAAAAGAAACGAAATGAAATTCTTCAAATGATTTTATTAAATCCTAGTTTTGCAATGCTTGATGAAATTGATAGCGGACTTGATGTAGACGCTATAAATATCGTTAGCGAAGCAATCAATAAACAATTTAAAGAAAAAGAAACTTCTTTTTTAGTTATTTCACATTACGCTAGATTATTTGATTTAATTCATCCAACTAAAGCTTATGTAATGATTAATGGAAGAATTGCTTTAAAAGGTGATGCGTCTTTAATTAGCCGAGTTGATAAAGAAGGTTATGAATGGATCAAAAAAGAATATGGAATTGAAATAGAAAAAGAAGATAAAAAAGTTCCTATTTCAATAGGAACTTGTGCTACTAAAGAAGTGATTAACAATGCTAGAACTACAAAGTGAATTATTTTCAGATGACTTATTAGAATTAAGTGGAAATAACGAATTTATTTTTAAACTTAATTTACTTAATTTTGATAAAAAAATAAGCATTAAAAAGAATAGTAATATTACTATTTATTTAAGCGATATTGATGTAAATAATTTAAGTTTTTTTGTTCAAGAAAATGCTAAATTAAATTTAAATATCATAGTTTTAAATAATGAAAAAAGTCTTTCGATTCATGGAATAACCTCTAAAAGTTCAATATTTAATGTGTTTTTTGCAGATTTTTCTAACTCGAATTTTACGATGAATAGTAATATTATTTTATATGGAGATGATTCTAAGAGTGAGTTTATTTTTAGTTCTTTAGCTAATGATAAAAATAAGAAAAAATATAACATCTCTTACTCTCATTTAGCTAGAAATAGTGTTTCTAATTTAAATGGTTTTGGAGTGTGCTTAGGAGATAGTGAACTAGATGTTAAAGGTATATCTCATATTGAAAAAGGAGCTATAAAATCTAATGCTTCACAACATATTAAAGCAATTCTATTTGATAAAACTTCTAAAGCAAAAGCTAGTCCAACTTTAAAAATAGATTGTGATGATATTAAAGCAAGTCATGGTTGTGCTATTGGATCACTAAATGAAAACCATTTATATTATTTAGAAAGTAGAGGAATTAATGAAGCTGAAGCTAGAAAGTTAATAACCTATGGCTATTTATTACCAATTACTAAATATTTTAATGAAGAAAGTTCTAAAATAATTGAAAATAGAATTTATGGGAGCTTTTAAAATGTTTGATGTATATAAAATTAGAAAAGATTTTCCAATGTTAAGCGATGATAAAATAGAACAAGGACATAAACTTGTTTATTTTGATAATGCAGCTACTACTTTTAAACCATATAGTGTTATAAAAGCTTCTGATGAATATTATTTAAATGAAACTGCAAATGCTCATCGAGGAGACTATGATTTAGCGTATAAAGTCGATACAAAAGTAGATGTAGTTAGAGATAAAGTTGCTAAATTTATTAATGCAAAAAAAGAAGAAATAGTTTTTACTAGTGGAACTTCGATGTCAATAAATCTTATTGCTTTTGGTTATGGAATTAAATATTTAAAGGAAGATGATGAAATTCTTTTAACTGAAGCTGAACACGCTAGTAATGTTTTACCTTGGTTTAAAGTTAAAGAAGTTACCGGAGCTAAAATTAACTATATTCCATTAGATAAAGATGGTAGATTAACTGTTGAAAATATTAAAAAAGCTATTACTAAGAAGACAAAAATTGTCGCAATAGCCCAAATTACTAATGTTCTAGCTTTTAAAGCTGATATTAAAGAAATCGCTAAAGTGTGTCATGAATATGGAGCTTTATTAATGGTTGATGGAGCTCAAAGTGTCCCACATATGAAAGTTGATGTTAAGGATTTAGATTGCGATTTCCTTTCTTTTAGCGGTCATAAACTTTGTGGACCAACAGGAATTGGTATTCTTTATGGAAAATATGACTTACTTAAAAAGACTGATCCATTTATGAGTGGGGGAGGAAATAATGCTCGATTTGATATGTGTGGCAATGTCGCTTTCTTACAACCTCCAGAAAAATTTGAAGCTGGTACTCAAAATTTAGCTGGTATATATGGACTTGGTGCAGCGATCGATTATTTAAATAATTTAGGAATGGATAACATTGAAAATTATGAAAAAGAATTAAGAAAATATGCCATTTCTAAATTAAAAACCTTGCAAAACTTAATTATTTATAACGAAAATGCTGAAGGTAGTATTATAACTATTAATGTTAAAGATGTCTTTGCTCAAGATGAAGCTAGCTTTTTAAATAGTAAAGGAATTTGTGTAAGAAGTGGTGAACATTGTGCAAAAATTTTACACGAATTTTTAAAAACAGTTGCTACAGTGAGAATTAGTTTTTATTTTTATAACACTAAAGAAGAAGTTGATTATTTATATGAGACTTTAAAAGAAGGAGGTAATTTTTTAGATGCCTATTTCAATTGATCAAAATATGATGAGAGAAATCATAATGGATCACTATAAAGATCCTGAAAATAAAGAAGAACCTAATGATAAAAAGGATTATATTCATATTCGTATGGATTCAACTAGTTGCATTGATGATATTACTATTTATTTAAAAATGGATAATGGAGTAATTAGTGATGTAAAATTTGATGGGGTCGGATGTGCAATTTCAACTTCTAGTACTGATATAATGTGTAATTTAGTTAAAGGAAAAACTAAAGAAGAAGCTTTTAAAATAATTGAAAATTATTTAAATATGATTTATGAAAAACCATATAATGAAGAATTATTAGATGAGGCTAATGCTTTTAAAAATACACATAAACAAGCAGCAAGAATCAAATGTGCAACTATTGGCTGGAATGGATTAACTAAATTATTAAATGGTGAAAAAGATGAAGACTGATAAAATTTTATCTAATGAATATAAATATGATTTTAAAGATGATTCAAAATCTATTTATGATACTGGCAAAGGACTTAATGAAGAAGTTATTAAAAAGATTTCTTTAGCAAAAAATGAACCAGAATGGATGACTGAATTTCGTTTAAAAGCCTATGAAGTATTTAAAAGATATCCTTTTCCAAAGTTTGGACCAGATGTAACTAATCTAGATTTTAATAGTTATACTTATTTTACTAGATATAGTAAAAAAGAAGAGAATTCTTGGGACGAAGTTCCTGAAACTATAAAAAATACATTTAAAAAATTAGGTATTCCTGAAGCTGAACAAAAATATTTAAGTGGAGCAGCTACGCAATATGAATCAGAGATGGTCTATCATAATATGCTTGAAGAAGTAAAAGAAAAAGGAGTAATTTTTTTATCAACTGATCTTGCTTTAAAATTATATCCTGAACTTTTTAAGAAATATTTTGCCACTGTTGTTCCTGTTAATGATAATAAATTTTCAGCTTTAAATAGTGCTGTGCGGAGTGGTGGATCTTTTATTTATGTTCCTAAAAATGTACATTTAGATAAGCCACTTCAATCTTATTTTAGAATTAATAATGAAAAAACTGGGCAATTTGAAAGAACTTTAATTATAGTTGATGAAGGTGCTGATGTTCATTATGTTGAAGGTTGTACTGCGCCAATTTATTCAAAAGAATCATTGCACGCTGCGGTTGTTGAAATTGTTGTTTGTAAAAACGCAAAATGTCGATATTCAACTATTCAAAACTGGTCTAATAATATTGTTAATTTGGTTACTAAAAGAGCAGCGGTTTATGAAAATGGCACAATGGAGTGGATCGATGGAAATATTGGCTCTGAAGTAAATATGAAATATCCAGCCTGTATTTTAAAAGAAGCTTACGCTAAAGGCTTATGTATTTCTATTGCTGTTGCAAGTAAAGGTCAATATCAAGATGCTGGTGCAAGGATGATTCACGAAGCTCCAAATACTACTAGCTCTATTATTTCTAAATCTATTGTTAGAAATGGTGGAATTAGTAATTATCGAGGTACAGTCCGAATTAAAAAAGAAGCAATTAATTCTAAATCACATGTTGAATGCGACACTTTAATTTTAGATAAATATTCTAAAAGTGATACAATACCAAAAAATGAATGTTTGAATAATTCATCATTTTTGGAGCATGAAGCCACTGTTAGTAAAATTGATGAAGATCAACTTTCTTATTTAATGAGTAGAGGAATTAAAAAGCAAGATGCTATTCAAATGATAGTTATGGGATTTATCGAACCATTTAGTAAAGAACTACCAATGGAATATGCAGTTGAACTTAATCAACTTATTAAATTTGACATGGATGGAAGTGTTGGCTAATGATTAAAGATCAATATGATGTTATCGTTGTTGGCGGGGGACATGCTGGTGTTGAAGCATGTCTAGCCTCAGCTAAGCGTGGTTTTGATACTCTTTTAATAACCTTAAATTTTAAGATGGTTTCTAACATGCCTTGTAATCCATCAATTGGCGGAAGTGCAAAAGGCATAGTTGTTAGAGAAATTGACGCTTTAGGTGGTTATATGGGTAAGGCTGCTGATAAAGAGTATTTACAAATGAAGATGCTAAATACAAAAAAAGGACCTGGGGTGCAATGTCTAAGAGCCCAGGCTGATAAAAAAAGATACCCCCATAATGTGCAAGAACATCTTAAAGAAACTCCTAATTTAGATATTTTAGAGGATATGGTTACTAGCTTAATTTATAATGAAAATATTTGTTTAGGAGTAAAAACCCTGCAAAACTTAACTATTTTTTCAAAAGCTACTATTTTAGCTACTGGTACCTATATGGATAGCGAGATTTTAGTTGGACATGAAAAACATAAAGGTGGTCCTGATGGCGAAAAAGGTTCATACGGATTAAGTGATTGCTTAAAAAAAATGGGGATAAAAATTATTAGATTAAAAACAGGTACTCCTCAAAGAATAGCTAAAGAGTCAATTGATTTTTCTAAAGGAGCAATCCAATGTGGGAATGTCGATGATGAAGGATTTTCATATGAAGATACGGAATTTATTCCAGTTAACGAACAAATTCCATGTTATTTAATTTATACTACACCTGAAACACATAAAATAATTAAAGAACACTTATTAGATAGTGCAATGTATGGAGGAATGGTTAAAGGTGTTGGCCCTAGATACTGCCCATCTATTGAAGATAAAATCGTTCGTTTTAGCGATAAGCCTAGACATCAATTATTTTTAGAACCAGAAAGTTATGATACTAACTCAATATATCTACAAGGTTTTTCAACTTCGATGCCAAAAGATGTTCAAGAAATGATGGTGCATTCTTTACCAGGGCTAGAAAATGCAAAAATTTTAAAATATGCTTATGCAATTGAATATGATGCTTTAGATCCAACACAATTTGATACATCTTTAATGGTTAAAAAATATAAAGGTTTATTTACTGCTGGACAGATCTGTGGAACTAGTGGCTATGAAGAAGCAGCAGGACTTGGATTAATGGCTGGAATTAACGCAACTTTATATATAGAGAATAAACCGCCATTTATTCTAGGAAGAGATGAAGCTTATATTGGTGTTATGATTGATGATTTAATTACTAAAGGGACTAATGAACCTTATAGACTTTTATCTAGTAGAGCGGAATATCGACTTTTACTTAGGCATGACAATGCTGATTTAAGGCTTACGAATTATGGATATAAATATGGATTAATCTCTCAAGAAAGATACGAGAAATTTCTTAAAAAAAGAAAAAATATTGAACTTTTAGAGGCTTTTTTAGAAAATAACTATGTTGGTAAAACTTCTAGTGTTAACGAATATCTTAATGAATTAGGTTATGAAAGCTTAACTAATGGAGTTTCTTTAAAGGATATTTTAAAAAGAAATAATGTCGAGTATTCTAGATTAAAAAATTATATTGAAGTTCCTAAAGAATATGAACTTGATTATTTAGGCGAAAAAGAGTTATCAATTATGGTTAAATATGAGGGCTATATTGAAAATGAAATTGAAGAAGCTAAAAAGATGAAAAAACTCGAATCGATAAAACTCCCTATAAATTTTGATTATGAAAAACTTGATGGATTAGCTTTAGAAGCTAGACAAAAATTAAACGTTATTAAACCTATTAATATCGGTCAAGCTAGTAGAATAAGTGGTGTTAATCCTAGTGATATCAATGCATTAATTTTACATATTAAAAAAGGCGATTTAAAGAATGCTTAATTTCGAATTACTTAGTGAATTTAATTTAACTGAGAAGCAAAAAAGTAAACTAAATACTTTTTATGAATTAGTAATTAATTATAATAAGTTATTTAATTTAACAGCGATAGTTGAAGAAGAAGATTTTTTAATTAAACATTTTTATGACTCTTTATCTATAACTAAATTTATAAAAGTTGATAATGATGAAAATGTTATGGATTTAGGTACTGGTGCTGGTTTTCCAGGAATTTGTTTAGCTATTTTTTATCCTAATACTAATTTTTATCTAGTTGAAACTACTAAGAAAAAGATTAAATTTCTTGAAGTAGTTATTGATGAACTTAGTTTAAATAATGTAACTTTATTAAATTATCGAGCTGAATTACTACCAACTAAATATAAAGAATTTTTCGATAAAGTTTTATCTAGAGCTGTAAGTGAACTAAGAATCCTTAGTGAACTTTCAATACCTTATTTAAAAGTCGATGGCAAATTATATTCATATAAAGGTATTAAATATTTAGAAGAAATTAAAAATAGTGAATCCACATTAAAAGTTTTAAATAGCGAAATCAAAAATATTTTTAGTTATAAACTACCTTTACTAAATATTATGCATTACATTATTGAAATTAATAAATATAAAAACTGCGATATTAAATACCCTCGTAGTTATGCTAAAATCTTAAAAGAAACTATATGAAACAAAAAGTAATCGCAATTTTTAATCAAAAAGGTGGAGTTGGCAAAACTACAACTTCAATAAATTTAGGAGCGTCTTTAGCAAATAACAAAAGGAGTGTTTTACTACTTGATTTAGATCCTCAAGGTAATTCCTCTCGAGGATTAGGGATTGACATTGCTTTACTTAGTAAAACAATTTTCGATGCATTAATTTTAGATGTTGATGTTAACAAAATAATTAGAAAAACCACGATGAAAGGCTTAGAAATCGTTCCTAGTAACTTAAAACTATCTAATTTAGAAAGTGAAATATCATTAAAAACTACTGAGCCTTTTACTATTTTAAAAAAATTAGTTTCTAGTATTAGGAGAAAATACGATTATATAATTTTTGATTGTCCTCCATCTTTAGGAATATTATCCTTAAACGCTTTAATTGCGGCAAAAAGTGTAATTGTTCCTATCCAATGTGAGTATTTTGCAATGGAAGGTTTAGCTCAAGTTTTATCAACTATTAAAAATATTCAAAATAAATATAATAGCGAGTTACAAATTGAAGGATTTTTATTAACAATGTATGATCAAAGATCAAAACTAGCTAATGAAATTAGAGATCAAGTTAAAAAATATTTTATAGAAAATACATATCACACAATTATTCCTAGAAATATATCTTTAAGTGAAGCTAGTGCTAAAGGTTTACCTTCTCTACTTTATAGACCAACAAGTGCTGGAACATTAGCTTATAATCAATTAGCTAGAGAAGTTTTAGAAAATGAAGAATAATCAAATCTTAAATAAAGATTTAAAAAC
>JADIMY010000126.1 GCA_017694345.1 Candidatus Onthovivens merdipullorum
ATTAGATATATTTGATAATTATTTAAAACAATAACTATATTTAAATTTATATAAAGGTTTATCGATTACTAGTAGATTAATATTAGAAACATTTAATACAATTAGTGAAGTAAACACTAAAGCAATTAATCGTATTAGCTTTTTGCAATACTAAAATTTAATCCTAATTTTGCAGTTTCAATATCAGTACAAAGTGTCTCTAATTTTTTATTCTCAAATAAAATTTTCATCAATTTTTACCCCTTATATACAAGTGGTAAAAAATTGATTGGTAGTGGGGGTATATTTTTTAAAAATTAAAATTTTACAAAAACTTTAAACTGAAATTAAATTTGTTTTAATGAATAATCGCTTAAAAAATATTTTAAATCTAGGAAATTGTGATATTTCAGTAAATGCAACTTGAAATCACTTTAAAGTTGTAATTTTATTAATATCGCAATTGTAATTAGCATTTAGTAAATAAGTGTTTTTTCTAATATATTCAGCATCAAAAAGATTTGAATCATCATACTCTTGTATTTCTTGATCTAGATTTACCACCATCCCATAATTATCAACCTTATAAGATATTTTCTGAATAAAAGGAAGATTGTCAAATTGAGTAAATGGGAGGTTATAATTCAAAAACCCTTCTTTATCGATACTCATATAAGTATATTCACGATAATTTATTTTGAATTCATCGCCAAAATAAAGACCACCACTATAATAATCACTTGTAACTTCATTATAATAAAAATTTGTTAAATCATCTTCCATCCTAGATTTATCGATGATATTTGAAGAATATTCTCCATTGTTATTTGTCTCTAAGATGTATGTATTATTGCCTTTAAAATTAGCTAATTTTTCATTAATAGTTAAATTACCATTTTCTAAACTTTCTATCTTTATATAGTAGTAATAATTTTCTTCGCTTGAAGAATCAAACTGTATATTCACTTTATTGTAATAAGTTAAAACTTCTTGTTCTTTAATAATGTCATAGTGATATTCGGTATAATCTAAATCACAAATCGTATCATTAAGAATTGCCTTATCAATCAAAAATGAATTAATAACTGTTGCTAAATTATCAGGAATTTCACCATTACAAGCTGAAACTAGAAATAATATTGGAATTATATGAAATATTTTTAAATGCATATAAATTATAATTTCTTAGAAATAATTGTTTTACAACTTGTTAATGGATATTCCTTTATATTCAAAGTACTAAAATTATCAATTGAATCAAATATTATTTCATAACCGCTTAAATCAATTGTATAGTCAGTTAGGTTAGCACTACTCAAATGTATAACTCTATAAACTTCACCATCAAAATTAATTTCATAGTCTAATTTTCTATAGGAAAGACTATCATTATTTAAAGTTAAATTACTATTAATTTCTTCTTCTTTTTGATAATGTAATCCATTAAACTCCTTTTTAAAATTAATTAAAAATTTATAATTTTGATAAAGTTTATTAAATTTTATTAATCTAGAATAGTCAAGTGAGTTAACTTCATAACCAGATTCATAGGAATTTCCATCTCCGCCTTTAGTTCTTAGCATCTCTTCACCAGCAAGCATAAAAGATGTTCCTTGACTAGTAAATACAACGGCATTAGCTAAAGTTGCCATTCTAGCAATTTCTTCATCACTACCTTTAAATCCAGTTTCTTTAATTCTATCATACAATGTATAGTTGTCATGGCATGTAACATAATTAGTAGACTTTAATGGGTCTCTAGAAAGAGTTCCTGTATTTCCTTTAATAGATGAAGTTAATCCAACATAATCACCACTATTAATGGAGTCACCTCCACTAGTCGCCCAGCCTTTTTCACTGACTGCGCTTAAACCACCTTTAATTAAATTATCTCTTATCTTATCATTAAAAGCTCCAAAACCTTTAAACTTATTAATATTATTTTGAACCGCTTGAGAAGATGCACCTAAAGTTGTAGTTCCTCCGGTCCAAGGCTCACCATGAACAAAAATATTTTCATTTACATTTTCTTTTAAATTAGAAGTAATTTCATTCATTGTTTTGATATCGTGAAGTCCCATTAAATCAAATCTAAAACCACCTAAATGATATTCTTTAGCCCAAAATTCAGTAGAGTCAACCATGAATTTTCTCATCATAGCATTTTCACTAGCTGTCTCATTACCACATCCACTTCCATTAGAAAGAGTTCCATCATCATTATACCTAAAGAAATATCCAGGCATTAACACATCGAAATTAGATCCATTCGAAGCGTTGACATGATTATAAACGACATCCATAATCACATTTATACCAGCTTCATTATATGCTTTTACTAATTCTTTAAATTCTTTAATCTTAGTATATCCATTATAAGGATTAGTACTATAAATTCCATCTAAAGAATTGTAATTTAAAGGATTATATCCCCAGTTGAAAGCATCATCGCCAGTCGCTAATTCATCGTTTGCTTGATCAAAAATTGGTAGTAACTGAATAGCATTAATTCCTAATTCTTTAATATGATCAAAACCTGTTTTAACAGTAATATTGTTTTCTTCATATGTAGTTCCACTTTCAGACATACCTAAAAACTTCTTACGATTTTCATTGGTTCCATTCCAAGTTTCATTACTGGTTACATCTGCAACATGAGTTTCATATATAACTAAAGAAGTTCTCTCATAATCATTCATAACAGCTTCGTTCCATCCATCAGGATTAGTCTTAGAGAAGTCAACTATCATACCTCTTAAGCCGTTTACACCTGTAGATTTAGCATAAGGATCGACAATTTCTTTATTTTTAAAATTTTCGTTTGTAACGACATATGTGTAATAAAGTCCTTCTAAATCTCCTTGAATTGTAATTTCGAAAACGCCTTTATCTTTTAAGGACATATTATACTCTTCATATTTATCACTACCGATAGAATCATTAACACTTGTTGGTGTTCCGTTTTCGTATAATCTAAGTTTAATGCTTTCGCTTAATGGAGACCAAACTCTAAAAGTCGTACTACCACTATTATAAATAGCTCCTAGTTCTCCATCAAAATAATATTCATCATTAAACATATCAGTATTATATAAGCCACGGATAGAAATAGCCGATTCTAATACAACACCAGATTCTTTAAATGTAACACTAACTTTATAATCATTTTTTATATCTGGAAGATGATTTACAGTAAAGTGGTAATTAAATGAAGTTACATCTAAATTATCTTTAGAATCAATTACTGTCCCATTTTCATATAATTCATATGATGAAATTGGATTAGATGTTTCAACAGTTATTTGACTACTTGTTTCAAATGAAGCAGTTAAAATTTCATCGGCAAATTTAAAATCAGGTGTTGCGTAAAGCTTATTATCATTTTCTTTTGTAAAAACATTGTAATAGCCATCTTCATCCTTATCAAATAAAGAAAAATCTAAAACCATGTCAGCAGATTGACCAGTCCAACTATCCATTCTTCGAGTGATAATTCCTAAACCATTAGTTTTTACAGAACTAGAAAAAGTTGATAATGGTAAAAAACACGCTCCACCAAAATCGTCAGTGACCGTAAAAGGATATAATTTACCTTCGCCACCATTATTTTCCCAAATCCGTAAACCATAATCTTCGTAGTTATTGTCTTTCCTTTGGTATCTTATGGCAACTCCTTCTTCTCCGTTTAAATTAGGTCCTTTTGCTAACTCTCCTGTCCATCCATCATTTTGATCATTAGAATTATCATTACATCCTACAAGCAAAAAAAGAAAAGATAATAAAGAAAAAGCCTTCAAAACTCGATTTTTTTTCATAAATTCTCCTTATTTTGAGCCCCTTAATAGGGGCTCAATTATTTTTAAATTATTCTAGCATATAAACTTGTATCAACGGAATAAATTTCAATGTTTGCAGTCATTGTCGCTGCAGTAATTGGAATTACAATATTTTTTCCGTCTTCAAGTCCGATTCCTGTATCCCAATTAATAGATCCATCATCATTTACTTTAGCAAATTTAAATTCTAAACTAGAACCAACTAATAAAGGAGAAGTCATGTCCTCTTTAGTTAAAGTAAACGAGAAACCTGTATCACTACTAGTAACAGAAACTGTTGGATTATCGCCCCATTTATTATAATTGCCTACTACATAATAAGCTGGTTCGTTTATAAAGGTAACTCCCTCTGCAATAGTAATATTTGTAGTAAAGTTTTCTAAAGGTAATGAACTAGGATCAGGTGGTAAAGTACTCATTTCTAAGTCATCGCTCAAAGATAAAATGCTATTGTTGTCGTCTAATGTTACTAAGACGCTTTCAGCATTTCCGCCTTCATTTTCTCTACCATCGAATTTGTAAGCGTAATCATAACTGAATTCCGTAACACCTTCAATAGGAGCTTGATTGGTTAAAATAATATGGAAAACTACTTCACTATCAGGTCTAGCAGTTACTGCTTGTTTTAAATAAAATGTTTGGTGATCTGAAGTAAGTGTACTAGCTCCAACTTGGTCGATATTCCAGCCATCAACTCCATCAACAGTTAAGAAACTACCTCTAATATAGACATTAACATAATCAGGTAATGTTTCTTTAAATGTAATAGAAGGCGTAAATGAAATATTCTCAATAGGTTCTGGAAGTTTTGCGCTAAAACTGACATCACCTAAATTACCTACACCATCTTCAACTGTAAAAGTCATATTTGGTCCAGCTGGAACATTATAAGGAACGGCCTTATATTGGTCGCCGTTTGCCCAAATTAATCCAGCATTTATTTCACCAGATTTATATCCGAGCATTACCATCGCTTCAAGACCTTGCTCGCTTGTTGTATCCCATTCATCAACGATTGTATACCAAGTATTAGTCCCTTCTAGATTAATAAGTTCTGAAGCTTCTTCGCCTGTTTTCCAGCCATTAAATCCTCCAGTGATCCACATCGATGTATATTCGTTATCAGTGACATTAGTTTCATCTGTAAGATTGACTGTCAAAGTAACTTTGCCTTCTTCTGTAGGAATATTTCCTGGATTACCACCTCCAGAATTATCCACTTTTTCATCGCATCCTGCCAATCCAGCTATCAATGTTGGAATAGCAAGAAATAATATTTTCTTAAATTTCATATTTTTATGACCTCCTTGTATGAAATTAATATAATCTAATATCAAGCCCAGTTTCGCTAATATGTGATCTTCTAAAATCAAAATCAACGAAAACTTTTGAGCCAATCTCTAATGGTGAATTAACTTTAACGATAAGTTTATCATCTTTTCCGTCAGCTCTTTTGAATTGTCCAACAGTAAACATCTCATCACCATAATTTAAGTTATCAATAATAGTTATTTCAAAACCTTTATCGGAAATTCTATAAGCATCATGTGGGAACTCAAATAGATATCTCTTAGTAAAAACTTTTGTTCCTAAAGCTTGGACAATTTTATTAGAAATAACATCATCGACTTCAAAGTAAGAATTACAAATTTCGAAATAAAATTTAATTTTTGCTTTTGATATTTCTTCTTCTTTTTCTTTGTTGATATCTTTAATTTCTTTTTGATGTTCTTTTTCTAAAAATTTAAGTGGATTTTTATCTTTTGAAATCTTGATTCTAAATTCTTTTAGTTTCTTTGTAATGGCAAGTTTTTCTCTTTTAAAAGAAGACTTTAAAGCATTTATTTCTGTTTCGTAATTTAGTGTTTCAGAATTAATTGCATTATTAAGTTCATTTTCCTTTTCTTTTGGTAAATTTTCTTTTCTTTCTAAATATTCACTACGAGCTCTTTTAATTGAATCTTTATCCTTATTATTAACTTTAATGTTTGAGAATGTCTCTTTCTCATCTTTTAGCATCTTTGAATATTGAGAAGAAATTTGAGCCTTAATATTTTTAATTTTTTCTTTATGAGTTTTCTTTAAAGAAGTATTTTTTTCTTTAAATTCAGTTTTTAATCGATTAATTTCTTCTTTAGATTTAAATAACAAATCCTTATATTCTCTTTCGTTTTCATTTATTAAAGTAGAATTATCTTTTTCTAAAAGTAATTTCTTTTTAGATTCAAAATTTTCATTAATTTTTAATAACTTCTCATCGTATTTTTTAGAAATTTCATTAACTTGATTTTCGATTTCTTTTGCAGTTTCTTCGTCCTTAGTATGATAGAAATAAGTCTTATAATTTACAAAGTTACCATAAAGTTTATCGAATGTTTCTAAATGTTTAATTAAATATTCACCATTAGAAATAAAATCAATCTTAGTTAAATCAATATTGATATTAATTTCAGATCCAATCTTAATCGAAGCATCTCCAATAGCAAATAATAAATTATCACCAAAAGATAAATGAACTAAATATGTGTCATTAATCAATTCATTATTTAAAACTTTAGCTTTTTCGTTACCTTCATTTAATTTAATAGCATCTAAAGGAATTAAAACTCTACCGTTGCATTTTTCATTATCGATCTTTATTGCTTCAGGTAATTTAATAAATTTCTTTCCTAAGCTTAAACTTCTATTTTCAATTGTGGCGTTAATAATATTAGTTTTAGGAATTCTAGGAGAGATATTTTCTTCAGTATTTTTATCGAAGAAATGTAGTTTGTTAATATCAAGTTCAATTTTAACAACATTTCCAATTTTAATTGTATCGCTTGGTGAACCTTTAAAAATAACACGCGTCGATGTTTCTGCAAATCCATCACCTTGCATATTAATATCCCCATAAATTAAAGTTTCGTTGCCAAGTTCTTCAAAATGTGAAATTTTGCATTCAATCGTATATTTAGAATTACTTTCTTTAGAAGCTTCTTTTATATTTTCACATCTAATTCCAATATAAACTTCATGCTCTCCATCTAAATATTCATGATTAATTTTTACTAAGTTTTTCCTTGGTACATAAATTTTTGCATCACTGTATTTAAAAGCTATTTCAATTTCATCACCAAGATCTTTTAAAACGCCTTCAAAAAAATTCATTTGTGGTGTACCGATAAATCCAGCAACAAATTTATTACCAGGATAGTCATATAAATTTTTAGGCGTATCAATTTGTTGAACACGTCCTAATTTCATTACAACTACTCTAGTTCCTAGAGTCATCGCTTCTACTTGATCATGAGTAACATAAATAAATGTAGTTTTTAATTGCTGATGAAGTTTAGCAATTTCACTTCTCATTTGTGCTCTAAGTTTTGCATCTAAGTTACTTAAAGGTTCATCTAAAAGCATTACTTTTGGATTTCTTAAAATTGCTCTACCTAAAGCTACTCTTTGTCTTTGACCACCACTCATTGCTCTAGGTTTTCTATCTAGATAATCAGTTAAGCCTAATATATTTGCAGCCCATAAAACTCTTTCATGAATTTCTTCAGCAGGCATATGTCTTAACTCCAAACCAAAAGCCATATTTTCATAAACTGTCATGTGAGGATAAAGTGCATAATTTTGGAAAACCATAGCGATATCACGATCTTTTGGTTCGACATCGTTTACTAATTTTTTATCTATATAAAGTTCACCAGCACTAATTTCTTCTAAACCAGCAATCATTCTTAAAGTTGTTGATTTACCACATCCTGAAGGACCAACAAAAACAATAAATTCTTGATCCTTAATGTCCATAGTAAAATCACTGACTGCTTTTGTTCCATTAGGATAAACTTTATAAATGTGTTCTAATTTTACTTCAGCCATATTTTTCTCCTATTTCATTATTGCAATTCCATAAGGCAATAAAGTTAAAATATTATTCTCGAGTTTCGCCTTATTAAAATATTCCATATTTAATTCGCCTATAATTTCGCTATATCCTAAGCTAGAAACATCGAAATTAGTTGACAAATTTTCATTAAAATTAAAGAAAATTCCAATTTCTGAACCATCATACTCTTTTTTTATTGCTAAATTATGATTTTCAGCATCTAAAAGAATTTCTGAAGATTTCCCTCTAGCTATTTCTTTAATTGTATTTCTTAAATAATTTGCTTTTTTTACATAATTTAATTGGCTATTAGCATCATTTAATTGTTCATTCACACTTGGAAAAGGATAATTTGAAACTGTTGTGCCTATTGGATCATTCGTTTCTATTGAACTATCACCCCAGTTCATATGATTTCTAACATTTTGATCTGGATTAACCGATCCAGTCATAGAAATTTCATCTCCATAATATGTAAATGTTGTCCCACTTAACATTGCTAATAAACCATACATATATTTATTCCAATTTGGTTGTGTACTTAGCCAAATTCTTCCCATATCATGGTTATCTAAAAATGGTGCGGCGATGCCTTTACTCGAAATTTCTTCAAGTTCTAATAAACTTGTTAAATATTTTTCTGGATAACCTTGATAATACAAACTATCTTTGATAAACCCACCATCACCGCTAGCACTAGCAGTTTGAAAAGCAAAGAAACTATCAATTCCACTATCGTAATAATTTTTAATGCTGCCAACATCAGACCAATTTTCACCCACAATATAGGCATTAGGATTTTTTGTTTTAACATATGAATTAAATTTACTTAGGGCTTCAATATTTTTTGCATCGTTTCCATAGTAATAATATTTAACAGCGTCTAATCTAAATCCATCAACACCTTTATCTAAGTAAAAATCAACAATTTCATGCCATAATTCTTCAAAATATGTTGAATCCCAATTAAATTCAGGCATATCTTGAGAAAAATTACATTCATAATAAAAATTATAATTAGGAACTTTGCTATAACCTGATAAAGATGTTTCACTAAAAGAATATAAATCCTTAAATTTTATATCTTCTTCGGTTAATGTTCGTCCATTTAATTCTTTTGCTTTTGCTGTAGCACTTTTCTTAAACCATTCATTATTAATTCCACTATGATTTAATACAAGATCAATAATGACATTAATATTTCTTTTATGTGCCTCTTCTACAAGGTTTTCAAAGTCTTCCATAGTTCCATAATTTGCATCGATTGTAAAATAATCATCCACATTATATTTATGATATGAACTACTTTTATTAATTGGCATTAACCAAATTCCAGTAAATCCTAAGTCTTGAATGTAATCAAGCTTTGAAGTTACTCCATTTAAGTCACCCATGCCATCACCATTAGAATCAACATATGACCCTACGAAAATTTCGTAATAATTGCGATAGTTGTCTTCAATAATATCAACGTCTTTTGGATTAAAACCAGGATCAAAATGTTTGGTGCAACTTGATATTAAAGTCGTAGAAGCAATTAGTGATATTGTTAAAATTAATTTTGATTTGCTCATAGATTCAAAATTATCCCTTAACAGCTCCACCAGTTACGCCTTCAACATAATATCTTTGTAACCAGAAGAATAAAATCATAATTGGAATGGATGTTACAACTCCGCCTGCACAGAATCTTGAAAAATACTTCGAAACTTCTCCTACTTGTGCTAAATTTTGTAAACCAACAGCCACATTCATCAAGTCATTATTTCCTTGAGCGATATAGCTTGCCATCATAAAGTCACCCCAAGGACCAGTAAAAGCCATTAATACTGTATAAACGACAATAGGTTTACTAAGAGGTAATATAATTTTAAAGAAAATTGTATTTTTATTAGCTCCGTCAATCATCGCAGCTTCATCAAGCGACTTAGGAACCGTATCAAAAAATCCTTTTGCGATATAATAGCTCATTGCGGAACTTGCACAATAAATAACGACTAAACCAAAAATTGAGTTATTAAGACCTATTAAATCAAGTAAAAAGTAATTAATAATCATTGTTAAAAAGCTTGGAAACATTCCAATAATTAAAAATGCTTTCATA
Source organism: Candidatus Onthovivens merdipullorum (assembly GCA_017694345.1). Classification (GTDB taxonomy): domain Bacteria; phylum Bacillota_I; class Bacilli_A; order RFN20; family CAG-826; genus Onthovivens; species Onthovivens merdipullorum. The sequence continues at coordinate 9,794 of JADIMY010000126.1, forward strand.
ATAAATCTTCTCGATTTAAATCTTAGTCTTGAAAAAGCATATGATGTCGCTAATGTGATTAAAGTTTGAATAATACAAGTTACTCCAGCAACTATAAAAGTATTAAGCCACCATTTCCAAAATGGTTTTGCCGGATCTGTAAAAAGTAAAACATAATTATTAAAAGTCCATTCATCAGGGAAAAAGACTGAATAATTCATCGTATCAACTGAAAACGATTGAGCGAGAAGATAAATAAATGGAATTAACCAAAAAATAGAAATTATAATTAAAATAACATAGCTTAAAGTTAATCTGATATTTTTTCTTGCTCTCATTGAAGAAGTAATTGCCTTTTTCATTATTGAAATTCCTCCTCATTCTTAACACTATTACTTTTTGAATAGAAAATAAGAGAAATAAAAGCAACAACACAGAAAACAATAATACCAATAACACTACTCATCGCATAGTCTTTAGATGAATTAGTCATTGTTAACTTATATAACCAAGTAATAAGTAAATCTGTTTGTCCTGCTCCTGCAGCATAAGATGAAGTTAATGGACCGCCTTGTGTCAATAAATAGATAACATTGAAATTATTGATATTACCTACGAATTGTTGAATTAAATATGGTGTAGTTACAAAAAGCATATAAGGTAATGTTATTTTCATATACATCTTAAATGGACTTGCACCATCTATTTTTGCTGATTCATATAAGTCTTCTGGAATATTCATAAGTATACCAGTACAAATTAGCATCGTATAAGGAATACCAACCCACATATTAACCACAATAACTGTAACTCTAGTAATCCAAGGGTTAATTAAAAAATGAATAGGTTGATTAATTATTCCCCATTGTAATAATAAGTTATTAATGATTCCATTATCTTGAATCATCTTATTTATAAGTAACAAACTAATAAATTGAGGTACAGCTACTGTTGTAATTAAAATTGTTCTCCATACTTTTTTAAGCTTAATTGCTTTTTGATTAATTAATAAAGCTACAATCATTCCTAGGAAGTAATTAGTAAATGTTGCAAAAAATGCCCAAATTAAGGTCCATAAAAGTATTTTTAACATTGTAGGTAAAAAAGTTTCATACCCAGCACCTAAGCCAGCCATATTTGCAAAGTTTTGCCAGCCAACCCAATTAAATACAATTTTTGAACCATTATATTCGCTAGAATAATTTGTAAAGGCAATTAAGATCATAAAAACTAATGGCAAAACAGTGAAAATTAAAACACCTGCTAAAGGAATGGTCAATAAAGTCTTGTCATAGTTTCTTCCAGTAAATGTTCTTACAATATCTAAATCTGTTTCTTTTTTTACAACTTGACTATAATCTTGTAAAAGTTTAGCTTTTTTTACCGACGAATACCAAACATAAACCATACAAATTATAAAAAATATTGTTATTAAAGAATAAAGTATAATAAATCTACTATCGTTCGATCTATCACAAATTGAATATTCAAAGCCACTTGAGGTTGTATGAATTTCACATGCATTACCAAATTCATCTAAAGGTGTAGCTAGCGTTCCGAATTTAGAAATCCATGGCACACCAACAAGAACCATATAAACGATAAAAACAAGTTCAAAAATAAAATTTATAATACCAAGAACAATTTGTTTATTAAACATTTGTCCAAATCCACAAAATAAGAAAGATAATCGTGTTTTCCAATCTCCATTAATAAAAGCATCCCATATAGTCAAAAAAGGTGAAGCTATTTTTTTACCAAGAAGTCTTAATTTTAATGGTAAAATTCTAAAAAATGATGAAATTTTAGAAGGGATTCTACTAAAAAATAATCCGATTTTCAAAAAAAATCTTTCATATTTTGGTTTAGACATTAATTCTAATTCTGTCATAAATCTCTCCGTTTATAGTTTATGAGGGACAATTAATGTCCCTCATAGAATTTAATTATCTTGAAGTTTGAATTGCGTTATTTGCGATAGTTAATTTTTCAAGTAAATTTGCTTCTGTTGTTTTACCGGCTTTAATATCGGTACCTAATGTTGTGAAAGCATCCCACAATTTTCCAGGAACATTAGTTTGTAGAACCATTGTGTTAGTAGCTTCTTGATTAGCGACAGCGACTTGTGCTAAATCATTTTTGAAAGCATCACTATCTCTAAATTCAATATTAGTACCGCCTGTTCCATAAAGTTCATGTCTTCTTGATTGAGCTTCAGCACTAGTAGCAAATTGACAGAAGGCATTACATAATTCAGTTTTTGTAATATCATTACCAATAGCAGCAGAGTTAACTCCCATGAGTTTAGCACCTAAGAAAGAGCCTAATGTTTGAGTTTCCCCATCAATAGTTATAGTAGGTAATTTAGCAACAGCATAATCATCACCTAACTCAGCAGTTATTTTGTTAATATTCCAGGTTCCAGTTACACTAGCAACAACATGTTCGTTACCTGATGAAGTAGGAATAACATCACCACCATCAAGGACATAAGGATTAGTTCCAATCTCAATAAAGGCCTTACCGGCTTTAACACCTTTTACTGGATCATTAAAATCAGCGGTAACATTAGTTAAGGCTCCAGTCGTTTGATTATATTCAACTTGATATCTTGATCCGAAAGTAAACATAATTCCTGCACCATAAAATGCTGTTGAATAAGGATATGCAATTTGATAAGTAGCCTCTTCTTCACTACTATCGGAAAGTGTTTTAAGTTTAGCAGTTAAATTTTCCCATGTAGAAACATCTTCTTCAGTTAAAACTGATTTGTCATAGAATAAAACATATGTATTATCTTGTGCATAAGGATAACCATAATATTTTCCTGCAAAATCAGCAAAAGCTACACCTGTTTCGGTATTATTCTCAGAAATCCATTTACCTGTTTCGCTGTCTTTATCGATGCCTTGAAGCATATTAAGTTTAAAAAGATTAGCAAGTTTATCACTAGCAAAATGGAATATTTCTGGACCAGCAGCTGGATCTGGAACTTGTGCTTCTACTTGGTCCTCTCCCATATCTCTAAAAACCCAATTGTAGTTATTAGCTTCTTCGTTTTGTTTTTTAAAATCAGAAATTAATTCTTCAATTAAAGTTTGCTGAGCACCTGGACCGGCAACAACTATAGTATTAGGGTCATCCCCATTTCCATCATGATTACAGCTAGTTAAGCCACCAATACCAAGGAGTATTGCTGCGCTCACTGTTAATAATTTAAAATTCTTTTTCATTTATTTTGACCTCCTATGAATAGAATTTATATTTAATATAATTAAGTCAAGACGACTTTAATTAACGATTAAAAAGTATCCATTTTCTTGAAAAAGTCTCTAATTCTTGATTCTTTTTTAAGAAAATCAGATTTATTTACTTTCCAGCTCCAATTTAAAGTTGATAAAGTACTAGGAAAATTCATCCTTCCTTCTTTACCAATGCAAAGTAAATCTTGCATTGGTATGATTGAAGCTTTCGATTTACTTCTTATATTTAATTCGATTAGTTTATAAACTAAATCTTCATTAGTAATTTCTTTATTAAAAGGTATATTAAAATATTCAAATTCTTCTTTAACTACTTCTAAAGCAACCTTTCTTTTTTCATTAGTTAAATTATTTAAATACTGTAAAGTAGTTTCACTATCATGAGTTGAAGTGTAACTAAAATATTTTTCGGTATAGTTTCTTGGTCTCCACTCATTATCTAAATGTAAATCTTCTAACCCTTGGATTAAAATTTTCATTCCAGGATAATTAGTTTCTTTCATTAGTTTTCTAAAATCATCATCGATATAACCTAAATCTTCAGCAACTATTGGTAAATTAAGTTTGTCTTTAAATAAATCAAATCCTGGTCCTTTTACCCATTTACCATTTTTAGCAGTTTTATCTTTATAAGGAATTGAGTAATAAGCACTAAATCCTCTAAAATGATCAATTCTAACTAAATCATAGAGTTTTAAAGCGTTATAAATACGGTCATTCCACCATTTATAATTCGTAGATTTCAAATAATCCCGGTTATATAAAGGATTACCCCAAAGTTGTCCATCAACACTAAAACAATCTGGAGGACAGCCTGCTACACTAGTTGGTTTATGGTGTTCATCAAATTGAAACATCTTAGGGTATTTATAACACTCTACGCTATCATAAGATAGATAGATTGGAATATCTCCCATTATTTTTATATTTTTACTATTAGCGTATTTTTTTAAATCAAAAAATTCGCTCAAAAACTCGTATTGAGTCCAAGCGTAAAACTCAAATAAACCTTTATGTTTTTCTTTTACTTGTGCTTCAAGTTCTTCAGAGTAAGAATTTAATTGCTCCTCCCACAAATCCCACGACTTAAAGTTATTTAATTCTTTCATAGTCATGAATAAAGCAAAGTCAGAAGCATTTTTATCTTCTTTTAAAAAATTTTTAAATTCATCAGTATATTTAAAGTTACTAAAAGCTTTTTTAAGTACTTTTATTCTATTATTAAATAGTAATTCATAGTTAACTCGATCTTCATTTTGACCAAAGTCAATATGACTATAGTCTTCTTTAGTTAGTAAACCCTTACTAACTAAAGTATCTAAATCGATGAAATAATAGTTATAACCATAGTTAGATGGACTTTGATAAGGTGAATCACCAAAACTAGTAAGATTAAGTGGTAATATTTGCCAAATAGATAAATTCAAACTAGCTAAAAAGTCAACAAAATCATAGGCACTTTTACCAAATGTGCCTATTCCTGTTTCACTAGGTAGACTAGAAATATGTAGCAAAATACCAACATCTTTTTTCATATCATAAACCCTTTCTTACTTTGTAAGCGCTTACATTATTTATCATGGATTTATTTTTGTCAATAGATATAAAATAAGAAAAATATAGATTACATCGATATTTATATAATACTAATGAAAATTTAATGAAAATTAATTACTAATTTTACAAAAAATATTATTTATATCGATTTCATCGTCTTTTTTTGGTTTTTGATTAACACATTTAAAATCATTGATTATGACCTCATTTAAATAAATAAAATGTAAAATTAATTTTAGTATTTTCATTAAATCATTAAATACCTTCGATTTAATCAATGATTTTAAATAATTTCTCTTAGTAAAAATAAAAAATTTACAATTTTCTTTGTTTTATCTTTACTTTTTACTATTCATCTAAATCTCACTTTATGATTCTTACTAATAGTTCCTAAATTTCTACTTTTACATTCTTATACCAATAAAAACTCGTTATCTTAAATTAAAACCCTCTAAATCTTAACTATTTTTTATATTTAGTTAAGAACTTAAATTTTAACTAAATAGTCAATTTAAAACAAAATTTACTTTACTAATATTTGTTGTGACTATACTAATTGTTAATCACGGATATAAAATGTACAAAATTAATCCGTGATTGACATTTATATCCTTAAAATAAAATAGATACACATTTTGTGCATCTATTTCTTTAAAAAGGAGGTGTATATTTAATATAAATTGAACTTAAATTTTAAGCTCCTACTGTTGGATTATTTGGATCTGCAAAGCTAACTGTGAACTGGTTTTGTATATTCCACCATTTATTAAATTTAGGAGAATAATATTCAGTATAAATTTCTTTCTTTTCTTCGTTAACTCTATATAAACAAATCATATCTAATCCAATACCACTTCTACTACCAAATTCATCAGTATATTGAGAAGCTTGAACATCGATTAAAAAGTTGTTTATTTTGTTACCCTTATCACCTTCATTTGCCATATAGACAATATCATCACTATTAATATGACCACTCACTGTCATAAACATATTATTATTCTTTTTGACTAAGCCGTTATATAGTTCAATACCACTGGTTGCTCCAGCACTACTAGCAAAACCATAATTTGTTGGATCAGCTCTATCATCACCATCAGTAATTAATCCATTAGCATCTAAATAATCATGTGTAAGCATAATTACTCGATAGTCACTATATTGTTGACATAAGTCATTTGCCCATCTAATAACACTTTGTCTAGGACCAAATTCTAGATTTAAAACTAAATATTTACTTCCTTCAGGTAAAGCATTAACTCCACAAGAGGTAGCTAAAGTAGTATTATCGTATAAATAATAGGTATTTGACATACTACCTTCTTCAAACGCTCCTCCAAACCAAGGGGTATTACCCCACTTACTTATTGGGAAATATTTATTATAGTTCTCACTTTCTCTACCATCGTTTCCACTTGAGTTATTATCGTAATCGTGATTACCTTGAACAAAAGAAATTGGAATATTAGTGTCATAAAGAATCTGCATAGCATCAGCACTTGTTTGATAATATTTAATAGTTCCACCTACATCACTTAAATCACCAGTTTGTAAACAAAATGCTATTTTTTGACTTACAGCATTATTTGAAATCCAGTTAAATAAGTTATAAACATCATTAGTCTTATAACGAGTTATAGTTTGAATATCAGGAATACCAACTATAGTGTAGTCATAATCATTAGTTTGTGTATAATCGACATACTTTTCAAATGTCCCTAGTACTGCATCATTTCCATTACCGCTTGATTCTTTTACAACTTCTTCTCGCCAATTATTACCTAAATAATAATTACCAAGTAAGGTTCCATTATTTGTATCGGTTATCTCTTTAGTTTGCATATCGAGTTTAATTCGATCTTCACTAATTGTTCCATTATAACAAGTGACTTGCCTAATATATCCGTCAAATGGAGTCTTTTGATTCATCCATTGTGAATAATCAACGCCAATTCTGAAAGCCATAGCATCTAAAGAATAATTATCATCAGCTCTTACATAATCTCCATTATCTTCAATAAATTCTCCATTAATATAAAGTGCAAATTTGCTATTTTTTGAATTAGAAGGGTCTATTTGTCTAATAACTGCAATGTGATGCCATTTTCCATCATCTAATCGTCTAGTAGGGAATGTATAAGTATACTGTTTAAAATTCCAAGAAATACAAACTCTACCTAAAGCATCTAAACTATAAACAGTAGCTCCTGGCATACCCCTATTATCGTTATAATAATTACCAAAAATTGTACCACCAATACTATCTTGAGGTGCTAATATCCAAGCTTCAAAAGAATCAAGTGATTTATCAAATTTTTCTTCTAAAGTATATACATAATTTTCGCTTATAGTTCTAATAGGTCTATCATCTGGAAAGCATGTTATATCCTCTGTGGAGCAGCTAACTGCTCCAAGAGAAACAATACCAAGCATTGCAAATAAAACACATTTTAATTTAGACATAATAGTTGCCTCCTAATTTAAATTTTTGAAAAATAGTTAAGTTTTGCAGGCTTATTCAGCAGTTTTAGTAGGAATTAATCCTAATTTTTCAGCTTCTTCTAATGTATGATATTGGAAACCTGACATACTGACATTACTTTTTGCGCTACTTCTCCAACCAAAACCTGTATCTTTGTAATCGTTTGCATTATAGACTTCTTTTACTGTACTAGTTGGATCAGGGTTATTACTTTCAAAAACTAATTCATCACCAACATAAAGAACGAAATAATCACCATAATCAATTACTTTGAAGTGAGCTGTAAATCCTACACCATTGGTTCGATAATCGGTTAATTGTTTATTGAATATTGGTGGATATGTTGAATCATTTGGTTTACTTCCTTGTATTTCAGACCAACCACCATTTAAAATTCGACCAACTTGTAATTTTCCTTTAGTTAGTCCGATTTGAACTGTAACATAGTTACAACCAGTTTGATAACTTGCAGCTTCACTATTTTCAATATCAAAATGACCTCTCCAAGCAATTCCAACAGCACCTTCTGCTTTTCCACTAATTTCAATATCAGCTTCATAAACACCGCGTACATCTGTTACATCATCATATCCTTTAATAAAAATATATGGATATGCTGTATTACCAAGCATATTTATTTTTGCTGGTTCCTTAATAAACTGTAACTTACTAAAATCACCAGTTATGGCACTATCTAATCCGGTAACTAACTCAGTAATTGATTCATCAAAACCAAACACACCTTCTTGCCCAGGTATTAAACCACCTAAATCAGCATTCTTTAAAATACCTTTTGTCCAATCTTGTCTATAAACGGCTTCAAATGTTGTAAATGTATCTGTGATTGTAAATTCACCAGTAACTTTATCACCATTAATAGTCCAGTGTAAAAATTCTCTACCATTTGCAACCTCATCGCTTGGTCTATAATTATCTAAATTAATAGTTTTTGAATCTTCTTCTGTTAAAACTACTGTTTCACAAACCTTATCATCGCTAGAAAATCTTACAAGCATTCCACCTGTAGTATCATAAACAGCAAAGAAATCATAAACTAATTGAGTATTAATATTAATTACACCACTTACTTCTTCTCCATTAAGTTCCCAATGATCAAAAGGATAAGCAATTCCTTGAACTTCTAATGGTTCAGGAACAGGTAAAGTTGATAAATCTAGCGAATTATTCTCATCAAGATTAACCTTTTGTGAATGTGCTAGCGAAACAGGAGTGCCAGTTAATTCTTCATTACCAATATAGAAATTCAATGTTACTTCTTTTGTCCAAGAGGCATATAAAGTTATTGGTTCAGTAGCAATTTCGTTAACATCATATGGTTCTTTAAACTCTTTATCTTTATACCAACCAGCAAATACGCCATTTTGACTAGTTGGTACTGGAAGCTTACCATAAATGTAGTCTATTTCCTTTGTTGATGTACCATCTTCAAAAGTACCACCATTAGCATCAAGCGTCACTTTCGTCATTGGTGTATATTTAAAATTACCAATGATTGCACCACTTGCGCCTTTACTAGCTCTAACACCAAATCCTGTACCAGTAAAGTGAGCTGAGTCATATGTTCTGCCGTTAGGACTACTTGAATCTGCTGGTTCACCATAGTTATAATCATAAACTAAAGCATCATCGACATAAGCTTTAAATGAATCGCCATTGTCGACAACTTTTAAATGTAACGAGCCTTGTTCTTTGCCACTCTTTAAAGCTGCAACTTTTTCAGTATAAGATTCTGGTAAAACTGTTGGTTTACTACCTTTCATTTGACCAAAACCATCTTCAAAAGTTATGCTCCCTACTTGAATTGTATTTTTATCAAGTCCAAGTTGTACTGTCATATAATCACTATTTGCTTCCCAAGATTTATCTGCATTATTAAATGTTCCTCTCCAAGCAATGCCTACTGCACCACTAGAAATATTAGAACCTTCAGCAAAACTTATATCACATTCATAAATACCACGAGCATCTGTAATTTCTCCTTCATATAAGTTCCAGTTTACATTACCAGTAACTCTATAATAACCATTGCCTTCATCCTCAAGATTTTGTTCTTTAGGAACATTAGTTTCATCATAAACTGCACTAATATAGTAGATAGACTCATTAGCGACAAAGGAATTAGTGAAATCTTCACCTAAAACTAAATTTCCATTAGTATCTAAAGTAGCAAATACCCATTTAACAAATGGACATTCTGCTCCTTTAATTGTTACATCATCATCGTAACCTGCTAAATCTTCAACACTAAATTCTTCACCTTTTCTAACGATGATATCTTCATAATTACCAGCACTACCATAATAAACAGAAATTTTACTTCCTTCAGTCCAATCGGCGTATAAAGTTACATCACTTTCAGGAGTATAAGGAGAGCTAATTTCTTGGCCAGTTAAATCTTCGTTTAAATACCAGCCTTCAAAGAAATAACTTACTCCATCAACAGTTTTTGTTGGAGTAGGTAAATTAAGTGCTGTTCCTGTATAAGTCATATCAGGAACATTACTTCCACCATCCGTATTAAATTTAACAGTGTATTTAACTTCTTGTTTTTCTTCATCATGGCAAGATGCAAGACCAATAGTCATTGCGAATAAACTTGCTAAACTCAATACACATAAACTAGATTTTTTCTTTGACATTATTATTTCCTCCCTAGTTTAATATTTATATTCGCTAGTGATAGATAAGTTTGTGTAAGAAACGCCACTACCTCCAGCTCTTAATCCATAAGAAGTTCCCATAATAGGGTTTTTGTCTTTATATCCGCCTATAAGTTCGTCATTTGCGTAACAAAGTATTTTTGTTCCTTTTAAAATAACTTTAAGTTTTACATCAGTTCCAACAGAATATCCAGGAATTGTTGTAACTAATAATTCACTCCAGTTACCATAATCGGTTTTTCCTAAATAAGCCGTTCCATCTTTACTTACAAAATAAAAATAATAGGCAACATTCCCTTCCCAAAAGGTGTCAAGACCATTATCTTCTACGCAAAAGATAATTCCAGCATCGCAAGCAATACTTTCATTAATTGTAACTTCAATAGTTCCATAGCTAAATGGAGTGGTTCTATCAAATAAAATTGTATTTTGTTTATAGGTTGAAATAGTTTGATCCTCTCCAATTCCTAATATTGCAGCTGCTTCATCATCATAAATTGCGTTATTAGCAAAATCATACTCGTATTTTATTGAGTCATCATATTGAGGAATATTAATTGTTACATCGTCTTCTTCTTCACAATAAATAGGTTCGTGATTATTTCCTTGCTTACAGCCCATTAACCCTAAACTAATTAATGTGCATAGAAACAATACAATTTTTCTTTTCATAAACTAAAATCCTCCATTAAAAGATTCTTTCTTCGGTTAATAAATCAAAGATATGTATTTTGTCTTTATTAAAATGCATCGAAACGACATCTCCTTCTTTTAAAGGAATATTCGCTTCAATCTTTGATATAAAGTCTTGATTATTTAAATTAAAGTGAATGTAATACTCACTACCTAATAGTTCTCTTACTTCGATATTTACTTTAAAGCTTTCATCGTTTTCACCTAAATCAATATCTTCAGGGCGAATTCCAAATAGAACTTCTTCAGTTTTATTTTCTTTAGCTTTTTTTAAATCCTTAATTAATTTATTTAGTTTTTGTAAATCAATATTTTCTTCACTATTTGATAAGTATAAGAACTCTTTAATAAAAGTAAGATAAACTTTATTTAACTCTTCATATTTATTTTCATTTACTTCAAAAAAAGTTAAGTTTTGCAAGGTTTTTGAAATTAATTCAATATATTTTTCTAAATCTTTAGTCAATGATTTAATTTGCTTTTTAATAAAATCAATATGGATTTTGTTGTTTAATAAATCAATATTTGATTCACTAATTATATTTTCATCTAACCCCACTTTAAGAGCTTCTTCTTTTACTTCGTTAAAAGAAGAAATATTTTCTTTTAATTTCTTAAACGATCTTGAATTAATAAATCTTTCAAAATAAAGATTTTTATAATTTTCAACTTTAGCTAGTTCTTTTTCAATTTCTTTATTATAAAAATCTTTAAGTATATTATTAAAATCTTCTTTTAAAAATAAAGTTAAACCGTTATTAAAAATAAGTTTATTTTCATCTAATTTAACTTTAATAATATTCATCGCAGGACTCCCAATAAAGGTTGCCACAAATGTATTTATAGGATGAGAATAAATTTCTTCAGGTGTTCCAATTTGTTGGATATAACCTTTATTCATAACTACGATCCTGCTTGCCATTGTCATAGCTTCAATTTGATCATGAGTAACATATATTGTCGTCGTATTTAAAGCTTTATGAAGCTTAACAATTTCACTTCTCATTTGAACACGAAGTTTAGCATCTAAGTTACTTAAAGGTTCATCCATTAAGAAAACTTTAGCATCACGAACAATTGCTCTACCTAAAGCAACTCTTTGGCATTGTCCACCACTTAGTGCACTTGGTTTTCTATTTAAATATTCGGTAATTTGTAATATTTCTGCCGCTTTTAAAACTCTTTTTTCAATCTCATCTTTCTTAACATGATTTACTTTTAATCCAAAAGCCATATTTTCATAAACAGTCATATGTGGATAAAGTGCATAGCTTTGAAAAACCATTCCAATATTTCGATCTTTTGGAGGAAGTTCATTAGCATAAACTCCATCAATAAATAAATCACCACTAGTGATTTCTTCTAGACCAGCAATCATTCTTAAAGTTGTCGATTTACCACAACCACTAGGACCAACTAAAACAATAAATTCATGACTAGAAATATTTAAATTAAAATCGAAGACAGCTTGAACGTGATTATCGTAAATTTTATTAATGTGCTTTAAAGATATAAAAGCATTTGAATCATCGATATGTTCTTCTTTCTTATGAGCTTTTTCTTCACTTAAGACCTTTTTATGAAATTTTTCTCTTTCTTTTTGAAGAACTTTTTGCTCTTTTTCAACCTTAATTCGTTCAAGTATTTTTATCTTTAAATCCTGAAAATTCATAAATTATTAATATCTATTAATTAAAGAGAAACAGGAATATCTACACGATAATCGAATTTTCTTACACAATAAGATAAATTGTTATCGCTATCTAATGTGTAATAAAATACTGACCAAAGTCTATCACTTGTTGTAAATGAAGGAGTTTTTGTAACACCTAAAGTATGAACTTCTAATTCATTACCATTAGCGTCTTTCGCAGTTAATTCAGGAATTCCTTCACTTCCGGTTATTTGACCAATAGTTGAAAGTAACTCTTTAGTAAAAATCCAATAATCTTGATTTTGATAAGTACTAACGGCTTCAGCAAGTTCAGGATTATATAAACCTAAAACTTTGGCAATTTCAGGATAATCTACAATACGATTATGGAAAGTGACTCCAGTTGTATTAGCTTCTTTTTCTAGTGCAGTAATCTTAATATTATCAATCCAAACAGTAGATTCACCAGCATCGTCATCATTATAATAGCCAAATACTAAAGCTAATTTAACATTTTGGAAATCTTCAGTTGATGTAATTGGAAACTTAAAATGTTGCCACTCTTTCGAAGTTTTTTGACTCCAACCATTAGTTGAATATGTATCGACATATGTATAAGGATCTTCTTTCATTTCTAAAGTAATGCCAATATTTCTTTCAGTATCACTTTTTGCATCAAATTCAACTAAATATGTTGTATGAGCTTTTGTCACAAGTCCTTGAAATTCAAGCTGATTATCATACCAATATTGTCCAGGATTAGTAACATTTACTTGTAAACATCCTTTTGCAGTTGAGCTAGAATCTGAATCATCCGAAGTAACTCCTCTATATGTAATATTTGCTCCAGTTTGACCATTCACCCAAGTTTTTACATCATTAACGATGCCATTATTAAAACTTCCATTAGAGATATATGCTCCAGCTTGTACAACAAGTCTTCTTTGAAGTGTACCATTATGTTCATTATCAATTGCGACTTCCCCATTATAGGCTCTTAATGTAATTGTATAGCTACGAGCAACTTCGGTATTAACATTATTTGTTTCAACTTTAACTGTTAATTTTTCGCCATTTTCTCCTGTTGCAGTTACGCCACTAGTTAAAAATTCATCAGTTAATGTTGCGCCTTGACTAATTGTTAAAACAGAAGGTTTATTCCATGTAACATTTGTTTGCATTGCTTCAATATCTACAGTAGAATCACCTTCATTACAGCTAGTAAGAACCATTAAAGGACTCATCAATAAACATAAGCTTGATAAGGATATCATAAAACCTTTTTTCATATACACTCCCCCAAAAAGTTACTTTTCTTTTTATAAAATTATTTTAAATTTTCAGCACTTAAATTATTATGTACACCTTGCACACAATTTTCTTTTATCCGTAAATATAAAAGAAAATAATTAGCATTATAAAAATCTCTAATATCTAAACTAGTTAGTTCAATAAACTTTTCTAATCTTTGATTAAAAGTATTTCGATGTATGAATAAATATTTTGAAGTTAATAAGGCATTCCTATTAGCTTCTAAATAAATTTTCATCGTATTAATTAAATAATCTGGAACATTATTAAATTCTTTAATGATGTCTAAATTATAGTTTTTTAGATTATTTAAATTGAAATATAAAACTAAGTCATATAAAGAAAAGATTTTATTTTTATAAAACTTAAAACTATCATTAAGTAGTTCAAAATAATACTTATTAACTTTATGTGTGATCAAAATATTAATATCGATATTTAAATCGACATTAATATTTTTAATAACACTATCTAAAATAATATAAAGATCATCTTCACTATAAAAATAACCTAAATCATCATTTAAAAAATAAATAGAAATTTCTTCTTTACTTAAATCTTTAAAGATATTTACTAAAAATTCTTTTTTAGTAAATCCATTTATTTTAAATAGATAATATCTAATCATTTTTATTTACGATGCTATCGATATCTCTAACCTTTTTATATTCAAACAAAATTGTATTAGAGATATATTCTTCAAATAATCTTTTATCTTTATTGATAATTCCAAAAACTATATTAATAACTAATATAAACATTGAAATTAAAATTAAATAAAAAATTGTAAAGCTAAAATTACCAATATTAAATAGACTAAAAGATAAACCAATACTACCAATTGTAAATACACTAACTACAATATTTACCCAATATATTTCAATAAAGAAAAAGATGCTTTTAATTAACGGCTGGTAAAATTTAATTTTTCTATCTTTATAATCAAATAATCTAGTTTTACTAGATAATTCACCTAGCGTATAAAAATCTTTATTAACTAAAGGAATAACTACCATTAAGATAATAAAAGAAATTAAATAGGATAAAGTATTAGTAATAACACTTTCTTTAACTAACTCATTAAAATGCGTGTTATAAACTTCATAAGCTTCTTTAAATGGAGTGTAGTTATTAAATAAACTAAATGAGTTATTCAATGTATCAATAAAAAATTCTTTTAAATTCTCAAAAATTACTTTTCCTGTCTCATTATTACTATTTAAATAAAGATAAGAATAAAGATCACTAGCATATTCTTCTTTTAGATAATAAAAATCATTTTCATTAAAACTAAAATAATCATAGTTACTTCTTAAAGGGTTTAATATTGTATTATTAAAGTAAATTATTGGAGTAGTTGAATAATCAATCACAAAACCTTTATCAAGATTATTAGGAATAAAGGTTACATAAAAGTAAGCTAAATAATCATTGTCGATACTAGCTTCACTATAAATAGATAAATCTATTTCATCGATATTTTTGAATATTTCTTTACTACCTTCATTATAGGCTTTTATTAGATGTTGATTTATATATTTAATAAATAAATCATCACTTGAAATAGGCTCATTAACTTTTTTGTTATTTAGATCATATAAATCTATGAGTTTAGCTTCACTTTCCATTTTGTAAATATCGTTTACTGTTTCATTTACTACACTTTTGTTATTTAAATAATTAGGAGTAATTTCTAATACCTTTATTCCTACTAAATTAAAGACTATAGTACAAATTAAAACATATAAACAATCAAAGAAATAATTGGATATTTTTTTAAAAATCCCTGCAAAACTAAACTCTTTTTTAAATTTCATCTTATTTTTATAAAGTCTTAA
Organism: Candidatus Onthovivens merdipullorum; assembly: GCA_017694345.1. Classification (GTDB taxonomy): domain Bacteria; phylum Bacillota_I; class Bacilli_A; order RFN20; family CAG-826; genus Onthovivens; species Onthovivens merdipullorum. The sequence goes on from JADIMY010000126.1 coordinate 25,252, forward strand.
TAGTTAAATTTTTATATGTAACACCAGCTCCACTAGTATATAAACCAACATATCCCCTAGTATTTCCTAAAGGGCTAAGATAGCTACACATAATCGTTCCATTTACATACATTGTGAGTTGTTTACCATCTTTCACAACACGGATATTGATATCTTTAGCAACATCTATAGATCCATCATCGCTCCATCCAACTTCACCATATTGACTTAAATTATAATTGTAATCATCAATTGCAGCACTTCCATCGTTAGGACTTACATAGCAATAGTATCCTTGAATCGAGTTATAATCATCCCAGATTGAAAACGAAGCATTCTTTCCTGAAATGACTACCCCAGCAGTAGCTGTTGAAAAGTCATTATCAAAATTAAGTGTTACACTTACATCGACATCGCCTAAAGTTTCATCACCAAAATAGACTAATTGTCTAGTACCACTTAAAGCGTAATGCCCACCATTTCTAATTTTCCATGTATTGACATAAGTCGCACCAGTCTTAACAAAATCAGTTAAATCATTACTATATGTTGTTAATATATTGCTAGTATTATAAAAATCTAAATAAAGATAACTTACTTCATCACCAACATTATATAAAGATATATAGTTAACACCTTTATTTACTTTGATATTTCCTAGTTCTAAATAAAAATCGCTATATTCACTACTAGAATAATTAGGAATTGTATATTCAATAATGTCACCATCATTTACTCTTATACCAATCTTTTTACCAAGCGAAGAATGAGGAACTCTAATACTTACACCTTTAATAGAATCACTATCAAAATACATTTTATATGTCGCTCTATCTAAAGTATTTTTTAAGTCCATATAGTAACTACCAATAATCGCATTATCATAGTAACTATCTATATCAACATTTGGAGTTACTTTAACTAATTCACTATCATTAAGTTTAGAAAGTTCTTCACTATAAGAATTGGCATTTATTCTATCTTGATAAATATGATTATTTTCACTACTTCCTTCAGCGTAATTACTAAAACCAGTATATCCAATGGTAAACGAAGCTAAATCATTATATCCAATTTTCCCAGCGTCAAACTCTGCTTCAAAATCATTTACAATTCGAATATTATCAAAAGTAATATCGAATTGATTATCTTTATAACTTAGTCTTAAAGTGTGTAATTTTGAAAAATCATAAGACTTTTGCAAGGTTTTTGAATAAATTTCACTTTCTACACCGTTATTTACTTTATTAACTTTTATAATGTTATTGTCAAAACTTGCATAGCTATAGTTAGCACTATCTTTATAAGAAAAAATCATCTTCGCACCAGTGCCTATTACATTATACTCAACTGTAAAAGCATCACCTGTATCTTCATTTGTAAGTAAAAATCCATCAACTTTATTTAAATTCTCACCATTATAAGAATTAAAGATCGCTAACTCTGGATTTATATTATTAGTTAATTCAGGATGATCAACATTCATTAATGTTCCATCAAAATTAAGTTTAGCAATGTTATAACCTCTAATAGGACCACCACTGCTTCTTAAATTGTGGTAAGCGATATAATACGAATCCATATTAGGTCCTAAAACTGTTGAAGAATGTCCTAAACCTTGATATTCATTACTTGTATTTAAAAGAATAGTATCTTCTTGAGTAAAAGCTTCGCTATTAAAGAAATCTTCATTTTCTGAATAACTATATCCGACTCTATAAGCTGAACTAGCAACATTAGTTCCAGTATAAGTTAAATAATATATACCATCTCTTTCAAGTAAATATGGTCCTTCAGTCCAGTTACCAATCGAAGTATTATTAAAACGAACATTTTCTAAAAATCCATTCATTGAATCATTTAATAAATTACCGACAATACTTCCAGAATCTGCTTTTAATAAATAAACATTTTCATCATTTCCATAAAAGAATGAACCATCAATATTAGTATCAAGTTCATTACTGCATTTAACAAAAGGGCCTTCTGGACTATCGCTTTTTAACATAATATGTCCATTTCCAGCCGGAGACAATATCATATAGAAAGTTCCATTTTTATACATAACTTCAGGAGCATAAGCAGTTAAAGTAGATTCATCATTGCTAACATATCCATAAGGCAAACCTTCTCCAGTCATCGGTTCATAATGAACTAAATCAGTTGATTTATAACCTCTTACCCCTTGATTACCATCCTTTGTCGAAACATATAAATAATAAGTTCCGTTCCATCTATATAAAAATGGATCACCAATCCCATATTCACTCCATTGGTTTTCTATTTGTTCATCATTAAAATTATTGGTATAAAAATCTTTATTAGTTAAAGTTTCGTTAGGAATTAGTTTTTCATCTTCATCTACTAAATCACTAATCGTACCATTAAGTGATTTATAACTATCTCCACTTTTATTACAGCTAATTAAGCTAATTGTCAATAAACCTATTACTAAACTAGCTAAGATAATTTTATTTTTCTTCATAGACATTTACCTCAATTAAAATAAATCACTATCATCAATAATGTTTCCATCAGCATCAATTCTTAAATATCTAGCAGCATTCTCACTATATCGATCGACGCGGTAGTTATAAGGACACCAATCACCCTTACCTCCATTAAGACGATTATTATAGACGCCACAAGTAAAACCAATTATGTCTTCACTACTTATCTCATTTAAGAAAGAATAAGGAATAAAAATACTTCTTGTAGTTGCGTTTACTGTTGTTACTTTAATTCCTAAGCGAGTAACATCCTCTTCTTTATATTCTGTATAACCACTGTTTCCATCACGATACTTTCTAATAAGACTTAATTCACCATCACCACCAAGTCTAAACATAAATGTATTTGAATCTCTATGAATACCAGTTACATCGCCATAAGCACTTTCACCAAATCTAGCACTATCACCAGTATCTAAATAGAATTCAATATTTTCATCTTTTTTATACTCATCAGCAAAATCTCTAGTTAAATTAGTAACTTTAATTGTAATTCCATTTTCTAAACTACGAGATAATTGATATCGAAGAGTACTTGCGGTAACAGTATTATCGGATTTACCACCAACAGTAGATAAGTTAGTATAACTTAAAGGATCGGTTGTAATAACATTAGTTGAATCAATTCTTACATACTCGCTTGGATTAGTTACTGGAATTTCATGTCTAAACAATTCATTATCAAAAGTCCATACACTTGTAACCTCATTTACTGTAATAGTATAACTAACACCAATCGTTGAATTACTTTTAATATTTAAAATTTCATTTGGGATTTGAAGGGTTATTTGATTATTTTTGGTAGTTATAATTAAGTTATCAATCTCATCATTTAAACTATTTTTAGTGGTGCCATCACTATTAAAATTAGAAAAACTTGTAATAGTCCCTTCACCATTAAAGATAATTTCAAAAGTCTTTTCATCTCTAGTTTCAGTAGGATTAACATTGGTATCGATATATAGACTTGCATAACTATCACTAAAATCAAAATCATAATTAAATTTGAAGAACACACTACTAGAATCATCACGAGTTACACTTGTATTAAAATTACCATTTCCAACTCTAATACTTCCTAAATTAGCATAATTATAAGGATCAACTTCTCCACCTAAATTATTTGTTGCATTATATAGATGATTATCTGTTGCAAGTCTTACATATGTTAATGGACTATCAATATTTGTTTGATTATTGTCGTAATTTAAAGATATTACTTCGGAATCATTACCACTAGCTTTATAAGCAAATGTAAATCCAATAACTTCTAAAGGTGCGGTATTTATTGCCTCATATCTTAAATTTAATATAGTTGTATTTGAATCTATTTTCTTAAAAGTAAAACCATCATTACTTACCGGAGTTGATTGACTTCCTAAAGTGCTAGCTCTTGTTAAACTCATTGAAGAAACATTAAATACAAATTGATAATCATTTTGATTATTTGGAGTAACTCCAGTAGCTTTTGCATCAACATAAATTGTTAATGTTCCACTACTAACTTCAGTTGCATTTTCTTTAGAAACGGTAAATAAAATATCATTTAAACCTCTACTAAACGACAAACTTAAACCATTAGATAAAGAAACTGTTTCGGCATTTTTTCTTAAATCAATAGTTCCTAAATCACTGATTCCATTTTGATTAAATAAATTAGAATCTACTACGAATTCATTAGTTGTATAACCATCTTTACTAATCGTTAAAGTAGCACTTTCTTTAAAGCTAACTTCTAAAGTAAAATTACCATCTTCATCAGTTTTAACACTTTGATCATTAAAAGAAACTATTGCATCTCTTATATTACCATCATAAACATTTTTAATAGTTCCAGTAAATGTTGTATTTATTGTTTCACTAGTTCCAATTAAATAAACATCACCTAAATCAAAATCTTCTTCAGTAACATCACTATTTGAAAAAGTAATCGTTCGATTAAAATAACCACTCTTTTCAAAAGTTAATGTATTTTCATTAAATAAAGCAAAACTATCAAATCTAAAAATTCCATCACTCGAAGTCATAACCTCTTCATCGTTTAAAGCTACTTTAACATCGACTAAGACATTACCTGCACTATCTTTAACAACTCCAAAAACATTTCTAATTGTTGGAACATCATCTTTACTATAGAGTTGATTACCAATATAAACAGCGTACTCATTAGGAATTTGTGGATTTATTACAGCCCCATTAAACGGAAGACCATACCAGAAATAATCAGTATTAGGTTGACTCCCTAGCCCAACCTTATCAACTCTACCTAAAGCAATACCAAAATCATCATTTTTATCAACACCAAGTTCCTTATATGGAATCATTACTTCTAAGTTCCAGCCTATATCAATATCACTATCATCATTAAGTGTTCCATTTAAAACATTTTCATATTGAACTAACCCTGTCCAAGAGCCCCACGATTGACCGCTCCCTTGGAAAATTCTTGTTTTATTATTTACAGCAAAATTAAGCTGAAAGTCATCTCTTTGAGGAGCGTTGCCTCCATCATTATCGGTATCTAAATATAATTCACAAGAATCGCTTCTAGTAACAGCATCGCCTGCTTCATTACCTTCAGTTAATAAATTATTATCTTTAACTTCAAAAAAGAAATATAATCCATCATTGCCTCGATAAATGGTAGTAGCCATTTCATTACTACCACCTTTATTAATATAAAGAGTCTCCGTACCATATAAATCGTAAGCTTCCTCTTTTATACCATCTACTGCAAGTTCTGGAGCAGTAAAATTACCATCATAATCAAAAGGATTATGAGTTTCTACTAAACTAGATAAGGAAGCATTTTCATTATTTCTATTATTACAAGAAAATAAAGTAATTCCACTTACTAAACTTAAACCTAAAACACTTAATATTTTCTTCATATGAACTCCTTAAAAAGATTCATTACTTCTTTTGTAGATTCTATTTCTTCTTGGTTTACTTGAATTTGATTAACAATTACATAAATTATTCCAAATAAAACTAAACCAATTACTAAACACATCCAAATTATAAATATTATTTTTTGCTTTAAATTCATTTGGTGTCCTCCTTAAAATCAAAAGATAAAAATTTCATTTTTGATTCACATGATTTATATAATCCAACCCTTCCAAATCTAGTCATTAAAGGAATGGTTGTCTCAATTTTTTCTTCATCATTTAAATAAACTTTTATTTTGTTATTCTTTAAATAAACTTTGATATTATTTTTATCATTTAAAGTAATTGGAACATCATAAATTCTTTTTTCTTTATAATTAAAGTAACTAATAGCTAATAAATTAGAGATTATTCCAACAAATATTGCTCTTAAAGGATAGCGAGCTTGAAAAATGTCCTCGCTATAATCACTAGCTTCAAAAACTAACCCAAATTTCTGATAAATTTGTTCTTTTTTAATTTCAAAATTAAATTCTAAATAATTAACTAGTAGATCTTTAGTAGTTAAATAGTATTTATCTTTAAATTTTCTTTGTTTTAATTCGTTAACTTCTTTATATTTATTAACTTTTCTAATTCTAATATATTGATATTTTAGTTCACCCTTAATAACTTTAATTTTTAAAGTATCATTAGTTTTTAAATTTAAAAAAGTAATCCCTCTTTCATTAAAATCATATTCACTATTTTCTTTATTTAAAGTAACTTCTTTATCATTGATTAATAAAGTTAAATCAGTCTCATTACCTAAATAAATACTAAGAAAATATAATCCAGGAATATTATTTAAAGGTATATTAATTTCCTCGTTTTCTTTTAAAAAGCCTGCAAAACTGTCATATTTTTCTAAAAATATATTGTTTTTAGATTGTTCTAAAAATATTAAACCAGGAACTATAGTTCTTTCTTTATTAATTGAATCATTAAACGCAAAATTATTTATAGCATTAAATTTAATATCATTGAAATTATTTAAAATATAACCTTTTTCACTTTTTCCTAAATTAATAAAATAACGATTTATAAAAGTATTATCGATAAACAATTCTAAATTATTTTCTTTATAGATCACTCTTATTGTATGAAAGCACTTTAGTTTAAAGTTATTTTTATAACTACTTAAAATAACCTTTTTATTATTTTTTACTTCAACTAGATTAATATCATCATTAAATTCAAAGTAGACTAAGTTTTCTTTATTTTTAAAATATAAAATAACTTTAGAATCTAATGCAATATAAGATTCTAAAGTAAATTCATTAAAATAATATCGATATAAATATAAATTGCCTTCAATTTTAAAAATTGAAGCATCAATGGAACTAATTAAAGGTTTAAGTGGTTCTTTAACATTAAAAGAAGATTTATTTGCACACATTAATGACCCATTAAAATTCAATCTATCAATCATTAATTTTCGAGGCTTATGTACTCCTTTAATAATATCTAAACTATGGTAAACAATATAATAATTATCAAGGTTTGGTCCTAAAACATTACTAGAATGTCCAACTCTTTTATACTTTCCACTTGTCGATATTAATAGTGAATTATTAATACCTTCAATAAATCCTTTATTAAAATATTTTGAATAAGAATAATTTACTCGATACCCAGTACTACAAACATCATTTCCAGTGTAAGTTAAAAAATAATAACCATTAAAATAAAATAGCCCAGGACCTTCAGTCCAACCATTCATATTAGCTTCTAAATTTACTCTACCACTAGTATTACCATTTTCATCAATATTTAATAAACTTATTCCGTAATGATTTGCTCTAAGTAAATATAAATTATTATCTTTATCAAGAAAAAATGAGCCATCAATCATGTTTTTTATATTTTCACTAACTCTAGTAAAAGTTCCTAAAGGTGATTCACTTTTATATAAATAATGTCCATTACCACTAGGACTAGTAATTAAATAAAAGTAACCATCTTTATATATAACTTCAGGAGCGTAAGCATTGTGAAGAATCTTCTCTTTAGCAACTATTCCAGCATATTTAAAATGAACTAAATCATCACTTGTATAGCAATATATTTCATCAGTTGTATTATCGCCACTAGGGTATAAATAATATTTACCATTAAACCTTAAAATAAATGGATCACCAAATTTATTATATGGAGCATCTTTAATTTTAATAGGATTTCTATACATATTAACCTTTTACTCCACTATTTAAATTCATATTAATGAATGCTTTTCGACATAAGATGAAGATAATAATCGTAGGAATACTACTTAAAAAAGCACAAGCATACATTAAAGGCATATCATTAATATTAGTTGAACCTGAAGTAAGTAAAGTTATTGCTACTTGTAAGGTTCTACTTTCTGGATCCATTAAATATAAACTTGGAGCAAAATAATCATTCCAAATACCTACAAACCAAAAGATAACTTGAGCTGCGATTGCAGGTCTAGATAAAGGTAAAGCAATTGACCAATAAATTCTAAACCATGAGCATCCTTCAACTTTTGCTTCTTCTATTAAAGCATCATTTATACTTGAAGACATCGACGTTATTAAGAAAAAAGTCATCGAAATATTCCCAAATAAACCAGGCAAAATTAAAGGTAATAAGTTTATAAACCAGTTATCTGTTCCAACCATTCCTAATTCAGTATAAATATTATATTGAGGAAGCATAACTGCAGCATAAGGTATCATCATTGAAGTCATTAAAATAATAAGTAGTGTCTTTTTAAATTTAAATTTCATCTTAGCAAAGGAAAAGGCACATAAAGTAGATACAAAAGTTCCAACTGTAATTACAATAACTTCAATAACAAGAGTATTTTTAGTAGCATTTAATAAATTTAATCTAGTATCATTAAAAGCTTCTCCAAAAATTCCCCGATTTGGATCTTTAGGAAAAAATGTAGGTGGAATGATTACTGATTCTAATGGCTCTTTTAATGAACTTAGAAACATCCAAATATATGGAAAAACCATCGTAAAAGCGCCAATTATGACGATTATAGTTGCGATAATAAATAAAATATTACGAGTAATTTTTTCTCTACTTGCTCTTTTACGAACAAAATTAGGATCAAGCTTATTTTGCTTTAATTTATTTCTATTTTTTAAAACTTCGCTAACCATAATTATTTTCCACTCTTTAAAAGATTATTTCGTGAAAATTGAATTATACTTAAAGCAATAATCACAAGTGCTAAAAAGACACTAGCCGCACAAGCTAAAGCGTATTGTGATCCACCAATACCTTCTGACCAAATAAAATAAACAACAGTCGTCGCATTCTGATTGCCTTTAGCAAATATTTGTGAATCTGCATAAGATTGTAGACCACCAATTATTCCAGTTACTAATAAATAAAAAGTTGTAGGATTTGACATTGGAATAGTGATATTAATAAGTTGTTGCCATTTACTAGCTCCAACAACTTCCGCTGCTTCATAATATTCGTTAGGAATATTATTTAACCCAGCTAAATATAAAATCATCGTCGATCCAATTGCACCCCAGACATTTTTAAAAACAATTGCAATTTTAATTAAAACTGGATCAGTTAAACTAAACCAATCAACATTTAAGCCAAAGAAATTATTTAAAATACCATATTCTGTATTAAATATATAATTAAAGATAATATTAATAGCAACTGCACTTGTTACAGCTGGTAAATAATAGATTAAGCTTAGAAGCATTGATCCATGAGCTAATTTTTTTAAATATACAGCTAAAAGTAGACCAATCGTCACACCAATAGGAATACTAGCAAGTAAACAGATGGTATTAATTAAAGCATCTATAAAATCGGGATTTTGAAATAACTTAATGTAATTATCAAAGCCTACCCAGTTAGCAACTTGATAAACAGGATCATAGTCAGTAAAAGAATAATAAACGCTTGCACAAATTGAAGCTAAACTAAATACAAGAAAACCAATAATTGGAATAAGAATAAATAAGTATCCCGTTAATGCTTCTCGATGTTTTAAACTAAGTTTAGGTCTTTTGAAAGATTTATTTTGTTTTACTAACGAAAAGTTCATATTTATTAAAAATATCGATAAGCAGTATCTAAATCAGCTTGAAAAGTAGAATTATATCTACTAGCCCATTCAGCAGCTGTTTCTTCCCCTGTCCAAACATTTGTTAATGAACTTAATAAGTTATTATAAGGATTTGGTGATGGGCAATAATAAGCAGCTCTATTCTTTCCATTAATCTCAGGATTATCTCCACTTATAATATCGACAAAAAGCTTCTTATTTTCAGGTCTTTTATGAGATTCATCACTTATTCCAACATCGTTTACAAAATCAGTTTTTGCCATTTCTTCAATATTAGGAACAGCTTGACCAAGTTCATAAAATTCTCGGTTACTATATTCATCAAGTGCTAAAAATTTAATAAAATCAAGAGCTTCTTCTTTGTGACGAGATGTTGGCGAAATACAATATGCAACACTACCAACCCATGCTGTTGATTTAGCTCCTTCAACATCACCCTTAGCGACTGGAATAATATCGAAATCAAAATTTGAAGCCCAGAAAGTTTTCATATCCCATGGACCCATATTTGTAAAAACACAGTTTCCACTTAAAAATCTATTAAATCCATCACTTGCGGTTTGTTTACTTGCATCTGGCATAACACCATATTCAAGATTTAAATCAGCAATGAATTGAATAGCATCGGTAAAATTTTTATCAGTAATATTCGATTCGCGAGGATTATCAGCTTTATAAAAATCACTATTATTCGAATAAACTGCAGGCATTATTTCATAACTTGAAATAGCATATAAATCAGTTCCAGTTTTTCCAATTTCTTCTTTAAAATCAGGATTATCTAAGACATTTTGTATTGATACTAAGTAATTTGTTAATTCAGTAAAAGTCATTGGGACACTACCACTAGGTAAAGAGACACTGCCATTACTAAATTCAACAATTTGATTTAATAAATCTTTATTATATACAAGTGTATAAGGACCTAAATCTTTAGGAAGTCCATATAAAGCACCAGTTCCAATCGTTTGAGTTGAACTATCATATCGATACATATTAATAGCTTTATCCCAAATTGGCTCAGTTTCTTCACTTGTAACATGATTAGTTAAACTTGGATCATCAAGTCTTTGTAATCTTCCTGCTGAAACATAATAGTAAAATGAATAGTCAGGCATATAAAACACATCATAATTTCTGACCGTTGTACTTAATGTACTATTAAAAGATGTTTCATCAACTGCCCTATATCTAACTCTGACATTCATCGTATTATGTTCGTTATAATAGTTAACAAGTTCGGTGTAGTTTTCTTGTTCATCAAGACTTCCCCATCCATAAAAGGTTAGAGAAATTTTTCCATCCTCTGTGAGTCCATCATCTCCTCCACATGCTGGTAATATAATTCCTAATGCCAATACTGGCATTAATAAAAAGCTAAATAAATACCTCTTCATTACGAACTAACCTCCTAAAAGATTAATTTTATTGTAGTAGGTAGAGATATTTTAATTTATACAATTTTTTTCTTTCAATGTATGTATTTATTTTTAATAATATAATCT
>JADIMY010000127.1 GCA_017694345.1 Candidatus Onthovivens merdipullorum
ATATTAGTCGTGTATGAGGTAAATGAATGATAACACTTTCGATAATTGGTCTTGATCCATACTTAGTTAGACAGATTTCTAAAGAGATGACACCTAAGCTTGCAAATCTTTATGAAATTAGTAAAGATGAGATTAATTTTTACGCTCCAGAATGTTTATATATTCATGATGGAGTTGAGCAAAACACTTGGAATGTTTTAGTAAAAGTTGATGCTCCTTTAAAAGTCAAAGTATTAGAAAAAGACGCTAGTAAAATAATTGAAGAATATTTAAAAGATGCTTGTATAAATCTTGAAATCATTTTTTCATATTATTCTTTAGATAATCGTTATGAATTTTTAAATAAAGATTATCCTCGATTTATGACTGAAAAAAATACAGTTGAAGTTGAAGAATACGATGAAGAAAGTGAAGAAGATAGTGATGAAGAACCATATTTAGGCAATGTATTTGAAGGCCTTGAAGATAAACTAAAATAAATGAGGTGATTTTATGAATAAAATTTATGATGTTTCTAGTAAAGTTTTAAAACAATCAATTACTAATTGTGAAGACTATTTCATCAGTTTTCAACAATTAGCAAAAGAAAATAGTTTAGATGAAAAAGAAAGAAGATTAGCGATTATCTTAATTAATTCTTTCTTTAGAAATTATTATTTTTGTAAGGAAGTTACACATTTTATCGTTCCTTTAAAAGAAGAGAATTTAGATATCGTCATTATTGTTGGATTATATTTCTGTAATAACGCTTTAGTAAAAGTAATTGATGAAAATGAAATGGAAGGAATTTTAAAAGAAGAACTCCTTAAATTTAACTTCGATTTTAGTAAAGAAGAACATAGTTTACTTGCTTTAAAAGGTGTCGTTAGAGAAAAAAGAAAAACTAATGATCTTAAAGTAAGAAAAGGTTCACCAAAATATTTTAGTATCAAATATAATCTTCCAGAATGGTTCTATAGAATGGTTGTTAAACATTATGATAAAGATGCTGGAATTAAAACTTGTCGTGAATTTGCTCATTTACCTAGACAATTTGCTTCAATTAATACATTTAAAGCACCTGTTCCTAATGATGAAAACTTAACTAAAAACTTTACACAAATTAGTGAAGGAACTTATGAATATACTGGTAAAGCTCCTTTTAAAAGAAACGAACTTGTTAAGAATAAAAATGTCATTAATATTCAATTAGCATATAATGATTTACTTAGTAAACTTCCTACTTTATCTCATAGAAACTATGCTATTTATTTAGGAATTAAATCTTATTTCTATTTACCTTTAATTTCTAAATATTATAAAGATTATAATTTCACAACAATTATTACAAAACATTTAAAAGAAAATTACGAATTACTCTCTATAAAAAGAGAATATAACTTAAAGAGCTTATATTTTAGTGAAGCTAGTAGTGATGGCTTTGCTACAGTAATTTCAAAAAAGCAAGATTTATTCATCGTTTTCCCTTCTTCAAGTGAATTTGAAAAAGGAAGAGTTAATCCAGACTATTTAATTACTTTTGATAGTAATAAACTCGATGAACTTATTAAAGGAGAACTCGCTGATTTAGAAAATGCTGCTCCTTTTGTTGAAGAAAAGGGTACTTTAGTTTACTGTGTTAGAACTTTAGGAAAGAAAGAAACAACTGAAATCATCGCTCAATTTTTAGAAAAACATCCAGAATTTGAATTGGTTGAAGATAAACAATATTTACCTTACGAAGAAGAAAATTCATTATTCTATTACGCTATTTTAAAAAGAAAATAATTTATAGTATAAATAATGACTAATCTTTACTCTTTTTCTTTACCTAAACTTGAAGAAAAGATGCTTAGCATTGGGCAAAAAAAGTTTCGTGCTACGCAACTTTTTAAGCGGATTTACGAAAAAAATGTCACCGATTTTGATTTAATGAGTGATATTTCTTTAAGTTTTCGTGAATATTTAAAAGAAAATTTCTGTCTTACTAAACCTAAAATATTTACAAAACAAGTTTCTAGTGATGGAACTATTAAACTTTTATTAGAGCTTGAGGATTCTAATAAAATAGAAACAGTTTTAATGCGTTATAACTATGGAAGTGTTGCCTGTGTTAGTAGTGAAGTTGGCTGCAATATGGCTTGTGCTTTTTGCGCTTCAGGTTTACTTAAGAAAAAAAGAGGATTAACGGTTGATGAACTTTTAGGACAAGTCCTCGTATTAAACGATTTATTAAAACTTGAAAATAATGATGAAAGAATTACCCATGTAGTTGTTATGGGGACAGGTGAACCATTTGATAATTACGATAATGTGATGGATTTTATTAGAATTTTAAATGCCCCACATGGACTAGCTATAGGAGCTAGGCATATCACGGTTTCTACTTGTGGACTTGTTGAAGGTATTAAAAAATATGCTCATGAAGGTCTTCAAATAAATTTAGCAATTTCTTTACACGCTTCTAACGATGAATTAAGAAATAAATTAATGCCAATTAATAAAAAATATCCATTAAATGAATTAATGGATGCTGTGAGGTATTATGAAAAAGAAGCTGGAAGAAGAGTAACTTTTGAATATATATTATTAAAAGGAATAAATGATCAAAAAGAAAATGCACTCGAATTAGCTTCTTTAATTAAAGGAACTTTAGCGTATGTAAATTTAATACCATTTAATCCGGTTAAAGAATTAGAATATAATAGAAGTGATAATAAAACTGTTCATAATTTTATGGATATATTAATGAAAAAAGGAGTTAATGTGACAATAAGAAAAGAATTTGGAACAGATATCGATGCAGCGTGTGGACAATTAAGGGCAAAAAATGAAAAGTAAAGTTACTAATGGAACATTCTCTTACAAAAAAGACATTGGCAAAGTTCGTTTAACTAACGAAGATGAAGCTAAAATTTTAGTTAATAGCAAATCCAATGTTTTAATGATGGTTGCCGATGGAATGGGTGGAGAAAATAAAGGAGATTATGCTTCTATTAAAGTAATTAATACTTTAGCGAATGCTTTTAAAGATCGAAAAAATTTTATATCAAAAATTGATGTTTTATGTTTTTTAAAAAAGTATTTAAGAATTGCTAATAAAGAAATATATGACTTAAGTTTATCTAATCCTATTTATAAGGGTATGGGAACAACAATAGTCATTGCATTTTTATATAAAAATTACTTAATTGTTGCAAATAGCGGTGATAGCCGCTGCTATATTTTAGATAATCACAAACTTAAGCAATTAAGTGAAGATCAAACTTATGTTCGTTTCTTATTCAACTCGGGTCAAATCAAAGAAGATGAAATGCGTACTCATCCAGATCGTCATGTTTTAATTAATGCTATTGGAATTTATCCTTCTTTAAGTGTTGATATTAAAGTTTATAAATATAACAAAGAAAGTATTTTACTTTGTAGTGATGGTTTATTTAATAATGTTAATTTACCTGATATAGAAAATATTTTAAATACGGATGATGATACGGTGACTAAAGTTAATTCTCTAATTAGTGTTGCTAACTATAATGGTGGTAGCGATAATATTTCGATTGCTTTATGGGAGCCACTAAAAAATGATTCGTATAAATGATATTATTAGTGAAAGATATAAAGTTGTCGGTATTTTAGGACATGGCGGAATGAGTGATGTCTACGAAGCTAGAGACATGATTTTTAAACGCAATGTTGCTATAAAAGTTTTAAAAGAAGAAGCCGCAAAAAAGATGGATAATGTGATTCGTTTTCAAAACGAAGCCCGTTTTTCTAGTTCTTTAAATCATCCTAATATTATTAAAATTTATGATTATGGAGAACTCGATAATACATTATTCATCGTTAACGAATTTGCTAAAGGTCAAACTTTAAGAGAAGCACTTGATTTTAAAAGAAATTTTTCAATCAACGAAACTTGCTCAATTATGCTTCAACTTTGTGATGCTTTAATTTATGTTCACTCAAAACATATCGTACACCGTGATATTAAATCGAGCAATGTCTATATTAATCCTGATGGTAGCGTAAAACTTGGAGATTTTGGAATATCGATATTACTAAATTCAAACTACAATATTAATGAAAATAAAAGAATTGTTGGAACTGTTCAATATGTTGCTCCTGAAGTAGTACTTGGTAAACCTTCTACTTATTTAAGCGATATTTATTCAATGGGAATTCTATTTTATGAATTACTAGTAGGAGAGGTTCCTTTTGATGGTAGTGATCCTAATGAAGTTGCTTTAATGCATGTCCAAAATGAATTACCATCTCCATTAAAAAAAGTAACGAATTTACCAAAAGAAGTCGAATACATATTTTTTAAAGCGACAAATAAAGATTTAAAGAAAAGATATCACTCTGTTAAAGAACTTCGCGATGATATATTAGCTTTGTATAATAATAAAAGAGCGATGCGTCAAGGAAGAAGTTTACTCGCTAGAATTTTTGGTTTATCAAGTAATTAATGGATATGGTAAAATAGTGTTATGAAAGAAATATTAATTGCCCCATCTATTCTTAGTGCTTCATTTACATATTTAGAAAATGAATTAGATGAAGTTTTTAAAGCAGGTGCTAAAGTCCTCCATTACGATGTCATGGATGGACATTTCGTTAATAACATTTCTTTTGGTAGTCACATTTTATCGACTATTAACACCAAACATAATTTAATTAATGATGTTCATTTAATGGTTACTGATCCAAATAAATATATTGAAAGTTTTGTTAAAGCAAAAGCTGATAGTATTACAGTTCATTACGAATCTTTTAGTAATGAAATAGATTTAATTAATACTATTAATTTAATTAAAAGTTATGGAGTAAAAGTTGGTGTAGCAATTAAACCAAAAACAAAAATAGATGTTTTGTTTAACTTTATAAAAGATATTAATTTAGTGTTAATAATGAGTGTTGAACCAGGGTTTGGTGGCCAAAAATTTATTACTGAAAGTTATAAAAAAATTGAGGATTTGCAGGCTTTTCGTAAAAAAAAGAACTTAAAATTCTTAATTGAAGTCGATGGTGGGGTTAATGATTCTAATAGCCATAAACTAATTAATTTAGGGTGTGATATTTTAGTTTGTGGTAGTTATATTTTTAATGCAGCGAATAAAGAAGAAGCAATTAGAAAGCTTAAGGAGTGAGTTATGTTTGATGATCCTTTTATTAAAGTTTTAGCTATAACATTTGTTGTTTTAGCATTTATTTTTGGTTTTATTTTATTTGGTTATTTTATCTATAAATATAATAGAACTGGTAGTAAAAAATATAATTTTTTAACTTATTTTCCTTTTGAATTAAATGGGTATCGTCGTCATGCTTCAAGTAGTTTTATCGATGTATCTTTAATGATTGTTACCTATTTACTTTTAATTGTTCCAGTTGTAATTTTTGCTATTTTTTCTAATCTTCCTTCAAGCTATATTATGCTTGCAGTTTATATTTTTGCTTTAACAATTTTTGCTTGTCTATTTTTTACTAAACTTAGCGCTTTTAAATTACATGTTTCGTTTGCTTGTATATTTGTTTGTTTAGAAGTTTTATATTTACTTTTATCTTTAACTTATTACGCTAATGAAAACTCAGCTTATGTAATTAATGATGAAGTTAGAATTATTATCACGATCTTTATTGTTTTACAAATTATTTTTGAAATAATATTAATCGTTAATCCTTCAATTAAAGACTGGGCAAAAAAAGTTAGAATCGATGCTGAAACATTTTCTAGACCTAAATATAATTATTTAGCAATGCTAGAATGGGGAACTTTTTTGAACTTTTTATTGAATTATATTGTATTAATATTAGTAAGTTTCTTTTAATTAGGTGTAAACAAAATGTTTTAATAAATAAAAAAATAGCCGCGATTTGCGGCTTTATTTTATTTTTTAAGTGATTTATTGAGGGTTCTATAGGCACGAGCTGACATTCTAACTTTGACAACTTGACCATTAATTTCAACTTTGTATGTTTGTAAGTTGACATTCCAAGTTCTACGAGTAGCTCTTAAACTGTGTGAACGTTTATTTCCACTTAATGGGCCTTTTCCTGTAATTGGACAAACTCTTGACATTTCGTTTACCTCCTTAAATCGCTAAAATAGTATATATTAATAAGCTTTTAACTTCAAGAAAAATTTACTTCGAATTTTCTAGCATTTCATCCCATTTACTGATATCTTCTTTTGTAGGAACAAAAATATAAGGGACATTTCTAAATAGTTCATTGTAGTCAAACCCATAACCGACTAAAAATTTATTTTCATAAATTGTATAACCGACATAATCTGGATTAAAATCTACTTTTCTCATTGGTTTTTTATCGATAAAAGTACAAGTTTTTATTTCTTTTGGATTATATTTCTTTATTAAGTAATCGACAACATACTTTAAAGTTGTTCCAGTATCTATAATATCTTCAATTATTAAAACTCTTTTATTTTCTATAGAGACACTAACATCTTTTTTTAAATGAATTACGCCAGTAGATTCAGTTCCACTATAACTTGATATTTGAATATAATCTAAAAACATCGGAAAGTTTAACTTTTTAATTAAATCATGCATAAAAGGAGCTGCGCCTTTTAAAACTCCAACAATTACTGGAATATCTTGAAATTTAGAATAGTCTTCGTTTATTTTTTTAGCTAAAACATTAATCTTTTCATCAATTTGTTTTTCATTTAAGACCATTTCTTGCATAAGCTAACCTCCAAAATAATATATAAAATCTAATATTTTAGATTTGTTTTGTCAATTTAATAGTTAAAAGTTAAATTATAAAGCGACTTGTAATATAATAAATTAGTGAAAAATAAAGGAACTCAAGGTATCGATATGAATAATTACGATTGTATCATTGTAGGATGTGGTCCTAGTGGCTATATGTGTGCATATGAGCTTAATAAATTAAATCCTGAACTAAAAATTTTAATGATTGATAAAGGATATAATATAAATAAAAGACATTGCCCCGTTTTATCTCATCAATTAGAAAGGTGTCCTCAAAATAAAAAAGGTGTACCAGGCTGTTATCCTGCTTGCTCAATGACTAATGGATTTGGTGGAGCAGGAGCTTATAGTGATGGAAAATTTAATATTACCACTGAATTTGGTGGTTGGTTAAATGATTATATTGATGATAAAGAGTTACTAGATTTAATTGAATATTGCGATAATATAAATTTAAAGTTTGGGGCAACTAAAATAATTACTAATCCATATACTGAAGAAATTAAACAAATCGAAAGAAAAGCGATTGGTGCTGGACTTAAATTACTTAGAGCTAAAATTCGTCATTTAGGTACCGAAGAAAATTTAAAAATTTTAAAAAATATTTATGATTATTTAAAAGATAGAATAGAAATAAGATTTTTAACCCCTTTAAAAGATTTGATTATCGAAGATAATGAAATTAAAGGAATCGTAATAAATAACGATGAAAAAATATATGCAAGTAAAGTAGTTTTATGTTTAGGTAGAGATGGTAGTATATTTTTAAATGAATTATTGAATAAATATCATGTTTTAATGAAGAATAATCAAGTCGATATCGGAGTTAGAGTTGAAACTAGTAATGTTATAATGGATGAAATAAATAATAATTTATATGAAGGCAAATTCATTTATAACACAAGTGTAGGAACTAAAGTTAGAACATTTTGTTCCAATCCAAGTGGACATGTCGTTTTAGAAAATGACCACAATGTTGTTTTAGTAAATGGGCACTCTTATTTTGATAAAAAATTGGGTAGTGAAAATACAAATTTTGCTTTACTAGTCTCACATAAATTTAAAGAACCATTTAAAGATCCTAATGAATTTGCAAGCGAAATCGCTGGACTTGCTAATAAATTAAGTTGTGGTAGTGTTATTTTACAAAAATATGGCGATATTAAAAGAGGTCGTAGAAGTACACCTAATAGGATCAAAGAAGGTTTTGTTAAACCTACTTTAAAAGAAGCTGTTCCAGGTGATTTAACACTTTGTTTACCTTATAAAACTATGCAATCTTTAATTGAAATGATTGAAGCTCTTGATAAAGTTACGCCAGGTATAGCTAATGATGATACTTTATTTTATGGAGTAGAAGCGAAGTTTTATAGTGCTTATCCTGATTGCAACAATGATTTAATGGTAAAAGGGATTAAAGATTTATATGTTGCAGGAGATGGAGCAGGAATTACTAGAGGTTTAGCTCAAGCTAGTGCTAGTGGTTTACTTGTTGCTAGAAGTATTATTGAGGAATTAAGTAAATAATTTATAAGTATAAATAGAGGTATTGTATGAGTGTAGTAGTTATTGAAGGTGCTCAATGGGGTGATGAAGGTAAAGGTAAAATCACTGATTTTTTAGCGAGTAAAAGTGATATCGTTGTTAGATTCCAAGGTGGAAATAATGCAGGACACACCATTTGTTTTAATAATAAAAAATTTGCTTTAAGAAGTTTACCTAGTGGTATATTTAATGAATCAATTGTTAATGTAATTGCTGATGGAGTCGTACTTAATCCTTTTATGTTAGTTGATGAAATTAACGAGGTTAAAGAAGGTGGTATAACTAATTTTAATCTTTTAATTTCTAATAGATGCCATCTTATTATGCCATATCACTTAGATTTAGATGGTGCTTATGAATCTTTATTAAGTGATAAAAAAATTGGAACTACTAAAAAAGGCATTGGACCTTGTTATATTGATAAAGCAGCTCGTAGAGGAATTAGAGCCGGCGATTTACTTGAACCTAAATTTTTAAAAGAAAAGTTAGAAACAACTTTAAAAGTTAAAAATCTAGAGCTAAGAAGCTTAGGATTAAAAGAGTATGATCCTATAGATTTATATAATAAATTAATGAAAGTAGCTGAACTATTAAAAGAACATATTTGTGACACAAACTATTATTTAAATAAAGCAATAAAAGATAATAAAAATATCTTATTTGAAGGTGCTCAAGGGATGATGCTAGATATTGACCGTGGAACTTATCCTTATGTAACTAGTTCAAGCCCTAGTAGTAATTATGTTCCTCAAGGATCAGGTATCCCTCCTAAAGCAATTGATGAAGTCGTTGCAATTTGTAAAGCTTATACAACTAGAGTTGGAGAAGGTCCTTTCCCTACAGAATTATTTAACGAATTAGGAGATAAAATTAGAGAAAAAGGGCATGAATATGGAACAGTTACTCACAGGGCTAGAAGAGTTGGCTATTTAGATTTAGTAGTTTTAAGAAGAAATTTAGAGATGAGTGGAGCAACAGAAATTGCTTTAACTTTATTCGATGTTTTAAGAAATATAAAAGATCTTAAAATTTGTTATGCTTATAAACTCGATGGAAAAATTATTGATTATATACCAGCTAGTTTAGATGAATATAGTAGATGTGAACCAGTTTATAAAGATTTTGAACCTTTTGATTTTAAAGATGATACAAAGACATTTGAAGAACTTCCTATTGAAGCTAAAAACTATATTAAATATATCGAAGATTTTACTGGTGTCAAAGTTAAAATTCTATCTATTGGAAGTGATAGAGAACAAACTATTTTAAGATATTAAATTAACTTATTTTGAAAAAGGCTTTTTTCAAATAGGTTTATTAAAATTAAGTATCTACTAAAATTTCTTATTTATTAAAATCAACAATCATAAATTATTAAACTTTAAAAATTATTATATTTTAAATATAATAATTATTTGTTATGGCTAAGAATGTTATTAAAGTTATAGGTGCTAAAGAAAATAATTTAAAAAATGTTAATGTTACTATTCCAAAAGATAAATTAGTAGTCTTTACTGGTTTAAGTGGAAGTGGTAAATCTACCCTAGCTTTTGACACGATTTTTGCTGAAGGACAAAGAAGGTATGTCGAAAGTTTAAGTAGTTATGCTCGTCAATTTTTAGGTAATTTCGAAAAACCTGATGTTGAGGCAATTGAAGGACTTAGTCCTGCAATTGCAATTGATCAAAAAACAACATCTCATAATCCTCGTAGTACTGTTGGTACAGTTACTGAAATTTATGATTATTTAAGACTTTTATTCGCTAGAATTGGTGTACCTTATTGTCCTAATCACAATATTCCAATCGTTGCTTTTAGTTTAGAAAAAATTACTGATATCATAATGTCTCACGAGCTTGGAAGTAGAGTTCAAATTCTTTCTCCAATTGTTAGAAATGAAAAAGGAACATTTAAAGATACGATTAAAAAAATAAAAGAAAATGGTTTTAGTAGAGTTAGAATTGATGGAGAGAATTTATTAATTGAAGAAGTAAAAGATTTAGATAAAAATAAAAGACATAATATCGATATAATTATTGATAGAATCGTATTAAAAGAAGATAGTCGAAGTAGAGTTTTTGAAGCTAGTGAACTTGCAAGTAACTGGGCTAATGGTTTTGTTTTATGCTTGTTTGGAGATAAAACTGGAATTAAAGAAGAAAGATTATTTAGTGAACATAACGCTTGTCCTGAATGTGGTTTTACCGTTCCTAAACTTGAACCACGTTTATTTTCTTTTAACTCTCCTTTAGGATGTTGTCCTTCTTGCAATGGACTTGGCTTTAAACAAGAAGTTGATCTCGATTTACTTGTTCCTGATAAAACTTTATCAATTAATAAGGGAGCTATTTTGTATTATAAAAATACTGTTAATACATCTAATTTAGACTGGCAAACATTTGATGTTTTACTTAAACATTATAATATTTCAAAAACTAAACCATTTAATGAATTATCTAGTGAAGACATCGATATAATTATGAATGGTAGTAAAGAACCTTTATCTTATACTTTAACTAGTTCTAGTGGGAATACTTCTCATAAGTTTGGCTTTATTGAAGGCATTAAAACTCGAATTGAAAGATTATATCAAGAAACTACTAGTGAATTTAATCGTGAATACTATGGGAAATTTCTTAAAGATAAAGAATGTACGATGTGTCATGGAGCTAGACTTTCTAAAGAAGCTTTATCTGTTAAAGTTTTAGGCAAAAATATTTATGAAGTTACTTTGATGCCTTTAGAGAAACTTTATGATTGGGTTTTATCTTTAAAAACTAATTTAACTAAAAATCAATTAGCTATTGCTGATTTAGTTATAAATGAATTAATAAATAGAGTTAAGTTTTTACTTGATGTTGGTCTTGAATATTTAACTTTAGCTCGTATGAGTATGACTTTAAGTGGTGGTGAAAGCCAAAGAATTCGTTTAGCAACCCAAATTGGAAGTAAACTCAGTGGAGTCTTATATGTTTTAGACGAACCTTCAATTGGTTTACATCAAAAAGATAGTGAGAAATTAATTAAATCTTTAAAAGAAATGCGAGATTTAGGAAATACTTTAATTGTTGTTGAGCACGATGAAGAAATGATTAAAGCGGCTGATTATATAGTAGATGTTGGACCTGGTGCAGGAGTGCATGGTGGAGAAATCGTTGCTAGTGGAGATCTTAAGGCTATAGAAAATGAACCTCGTAGTATTACAGGTCAATATTTAAGTGGCAAAAAATATATTCCTGTTCCATATACTCGTAGAAAAGGTAATAAACACTTTTTAGAGATTGATGGTTGTACAATAAATAACTTAAAAAATGTTAATGCTAAATTTCCTTTAGGAACATTTATTTGTGTTACTGGAGTTAGTGGAAGTGGAAAATCTAGTTTAATTAATGAAACTTTATATTTAGCGATTAAAAAAGAAATTGAAAAAGTTGATGTCACTCCAGGTCCATATAAAAAGCTTAAAGGACTTGAAAACATTGATAAAGTTATTAATGTTTCTCAAGAACCAATTGGAAGAACTCCTCGTAGTAATCCAGCAACTTATGTTAAAGCATTTGATGATATTAGAGAAATTTTTGCTAATACTATTGAAGCAAAAGCTCATGGTTTTGATAAATCTAGATTCTCATTTAATATGCCAGGAGGTCGATGTGAACACTGTCAAGGGGCAGGTGTTACTAGAATTCCAATGAATTTTTTACCTGATGTCTATGTAAAATGTGATGAATGTGATGGAAAAAGATATAATAGTGAAACTTTACTTTGTACATATAAAGGTAAAAGCATTTATGATGTATTAGAAATGACTATCGAAGATGCTTATGAATTCTTTAAAAATCATATTAGTTTAGCTAGAAAATTAAAGACATTATGTGATGTAGGGCTAGGTTATATGAAACTTGGTCAACCTGCAACGACTTTAAGTGGAGGTGAAGCTCAAAGAGTTAAGCTTGCTTACTACTTACAAAAAAGACCTACAGGAAAAACCTTATATATTTTAGATGAACCTACAACTGGTTTACATGTTGATGATATTTCTAGACTATTAAAAGTTTTAGAAAGTATTGTAAATAATGGTGATACTATTATAGTTATAGAACATAATTTAGATGTTATAAAAATGGCTGATTATATAATTGATATAGGACCTGATGGTGGAGATCGTGGTGGTAATATAATTGCAACTGGAACTCCTGAAGAAATAAGTGAAAATTCAAATAGTTATACTGGTATCTATTTAAAAAAAGTTTTAGAAATGGATAAATTGAGAAAGGAGAAGCTATTAAAATGATTCACGATGTAATTTATTATATTGCCTTAAGCCTTTGCTTAATTTCAATTATTGGTGTTGGAGTATTATTTAATTTTACAAATAAAGTAAGAGATATCTTAGATCTGCAAGGTTTTTTAAAAAAATATGCAGTTTTTGGAATAGGTTTATGCTTAATTTTCGTTATTGGATTTATTTTATTTGATTATGCCTTTTTTATTGATGAAACAACTATTAATATATTACATAACGAATTAAGTTTAGAATTTTTTGATTCATTACATCTATTTTTATCTTATTTCTTTGGTATTTTATTTTTTATTTCAATCTTTATTTTTATCTATGCATTTTATATTTACTATTATTTAACTAAATTAAGTGATAAAGAAAAAAAGATTGTTAAATTAATATTTGCTTTATCAATTCCTTTAATGATTATTACTTTTATTGCATTTATGGAAGGAAATGCTCCTTATTTTTCTTATCCTTTAGCTAATGCTATATATTTTGGAAAAGAAGGAATTTTATTAATCAATTCATATCACTTTGATACAGAAGGTGGATTCCATATCGCTCTATATGCCTTATTTATTCTAGGTGGAGCAATTTTAGTTTTATTTTTAGCTGATCACTTAGCTTATAAAAAATATAAAGAACATGGACTATTTTATATGTGCTTTTTAATTGCTTTTCCTTGCGGAGTAATAGGAGCTAGAGCTTGGTATGTTATTTTAGATATTACTCAAAAGGGAAGTAGTTCGGGCTTTATTACTAATCCAATATCTATTTTTCAAATATGGTATGGTGGATTAGGAATTATGGGTGGAGCAATTTTAGGAATTATTGGTGGAGTGAGTGTGATGCTTATTTATAAATATGCACTAAAAAGAAAACCTTTTGTTTATATGAATTATTTATATTGTGCTGATTTTATTATTCCAGCAATTTTAATTGCTCAAGCTATCGGTAGATGGGGTAATTTCTTTAATAATGAAGTTAATGGAGAGCTAATTCCTATTTCAAGTCTATCTTGGTTACCTACTTTTATAGTAAGAAATATGCAATTTGCTGATCATGGTACTTTTAATGGAAATAGTGAGTTGGTGTATTTACCATTATTTTTTATTGAATTTTGTACTAATTTATTTGGTTATTTCTTTATTTACTATGGTTTTACTAAAGGATATTTTTCGCTTCTTATTAAAAAGATTATCCATCCTAAAGAAAAGCTTAAAGAAATTAAACCTTATAATGCTTTTGGAACTGGTGTTGGATTATATTTAGTGTGGTATGGAATAACTAGAGCTATTTTAGAACCTTTAAGAACCTCTTCAGATTATTATGGTGCTAGTGTTACTTCTAGTTATGTCTTAATTGGAGCTGGAATTTTTATAATTATTTTAGCAGTTATATTTAAAGAAGCTATTTTAGATAAAGGCTATCCTAATATCATCTTAAAAGATTTAGTAAAAAAAGAGGAAGATCCTACTAAATGATTAAGCTTTTAATATTTGATATTGATGGAACTACCGTTGATACTGATGAAGTTTTAGTTGGTGTTTGGAGTGAACTTTTTTCTTTGTATAAACCATCTTCTTTTAAATATGATAAGTCATTAATTAAAACATTTAGTGGACCATCTTTAAAAGATACGATAAATAAATATTTCAGCGAATACGATTTTGAATTTATTAAAAACGAATATAATAAAAGAAGTATTAAGTATTATGTAGATAGAGCAAAACTTTTTCCTAATGAAATAGAAATTTTAGAAAAACTAAAAAAATACTTTAGATTTGCAGTGTTTACGAGTAAAAATAAAGAAAGAACAATGTATTGTTTAGACCATTTAGGACTTAAAAAATACTTTGATTATGTTATAACTAGTGATGATGTAATAAATACTAAACCACATAATGAAGGATTAAAGAAAATCTTAGATCACTTTAAAGTAACTAGCGAAGAAGCTTTAATGATAGGCGATACTAGATACGACTATTTAAGTGCTAAATCAATAAATATGAAATGCATTTTAATTAATTTACAAAATCATTTTATTGGTGAAGATGTTTCTAAAAATATAATCGTTTATGATTATCTCGACTTATATAAAAAAGTAATGGAATTAAGTAAAGAAAATGAATCTAAATAGTTTTACTAAAGAAATAAAAGAAGATATCTGTAATGCTTATAGTGATTTATCGATTGAAGCATTAATTCCTCTACTTAGTGCTTTTATAAGAACATTAGGTACATTATCTTTTCGAAATAAAAACGAATTCTTAACTTTAGAGATTGAGAATTCTAAAGTTATTAAATTTATTTATCGAGCGATAAAAGAAGTTTTACCAGATATTGAAATACATTTTTCATTTCGAAAAGGGATGAAACTAAATAAATCAACTAAATACATAATAGAGATAACTAATCCTAATGAACTATTAAAATTACTATATATAAATTATTTAGATAATAAGATAAATACTTCATTAACTAATAAAGAAAGAAAGATTAAAACATATTTAAGTGGTTTATTTTTAGCTTCAGGAAGTTGCAATAATCCTAAAAGTAGTAATTATCATTTAGAACTTTCTTTGAAAGATAATGATTTTGCTTTAGCTATTTTAAAAGTAATCAAAAAAATAAAAGGTAAAAATTTTGAATTTAAAGAGATTAAAAGAAGAAATAATTATATTTTATATTTAAAAAGAAGTGATCAAATTAGTGAATTTTTATCTTTTATCGAAGCTAATGAAAGTTGCTTAAAATTTGAACGTATGCGTTTAGAAAGAGATTTTAATAATGTTACAAATAGACTTGTTAATTGTGATGTTTATAACTATAACAAAACAATTTCAAATAGTAAAAAACAGCTCTCTTATATTGAATTTATCGAAAATAAAATTGGTTTAGAGTCTTTAAGCAATGAGAAAATTAAGTTACTTTGTTTACTTAGAAAAGAATATCCTGAATATAATTATAATGAACTTGCTCTTGAGATGAGTAAAAAACTAAGTGTTAATATCTCTAAATCAAATATTAATCACTTATTTAGAAAAATTAAGGAATTAGCTTTAAAATTAAATTATGAAGAAAACTGAAGAAAACGAGTTTGTTTTATATGAATTTGGTAAGCGAGTTGCTTATTTAAGAAATTTAGAAGGGATAACTCAAGAAGAACTAGGGTTTAGAAGTGAACTAGAAAAATCATATATTGGTGATATTGAAAAAGGAAAAAGAAACCCAACATTTATTAATATTTTAAAAATTTCTAAAGGACTTAATGTTAGTTTAGAAGAGCTTTTTAAAGGAATAGGTAAAATAAAAAATAGGAGAC
>JADIMY010000128.1 GCA_017694345.1 Candidatus Onthovivens merdipullorum
TAACTTTAAAGACTATTTTATGATGAGTTCAGAAAATTATCGTCAATCAGAACAATCATTAATTAGAAATTATATTGATAATATTAAAAAAGCCAAAAAAGAACTAGAAGAAAGCCTAGAACGTGATTATCCAGAATTAAAATCTAATAAAAAAGAAGAAACAATTAATGAAACTAATAATGATAATCATACTGAAGATTTTAATTCTAAAATATTAAAAAAATATACAAGTAATTTATGCGAAGAAGAAATTCAAAACTTAATGGCAAAAATATTAAGTAAATTTGATTCTAATAAAACAGAAACAATGAACGTCAAAGACTATATGAAAAAATTTTGTAATTCAAGATTAAATGAAGTTAGTTATAATATAAAATAAACTTATAACACAATGGGGGAGCATTGTAAAATTCTCCCCCATTTATTTCTTTATCTCAACTAATAAATCATTATTATTTTTAATCAACTTTTCTCCTAGGAAATAATCTACTTCTTTGATTTCTGCGAAATATAAAATTTTCAAATTATTTTCTTTACAAAATTGATATTTTCTATTATCTCTTTCTTTAATAACTTCAAATTCATTGTCTCCACCAAAATGCTCAATTGGAATAAAATGTTGGCTACCTTGACATTCAATTGCAATATTCTGTTTTGGTAAATAAAAATCTAATTTTAATTTTCCTAACCATGGAAATGTTTTATAATTACATTGATGAATATATTCAATATTATTTTCTTTTAATAATAATTCAATTTTTCTTTCCAATGATGATTGGCAGCATTTTGAACAACCGTGACCGTGTAAATGGTCAAATCCTCTTTGCTCAAATTCTCCGTGAATTGGGCAAATGATTTTTACCTTATCTATAATTTTATTATATTTAACATTACTATAGTCATATTTATTTCCGTGTATTTTTCTTGCACGTTCAATAAATTCTTCCTTTGTTATTCTTCTATGAATCGCGCGTTCAATTGCAGAACATTTAGGACATCCTTGTCCTAATAAATGCTTTGATGGTGTTTGTTCAAATTCACCATGAATAGGGCATATAATTTTCACTTTATCGTGCATTTTTGTATAAATAACTTTACTATAATCATATTTATCTCCGTGTTTTTCTCTAAACATTGATAAAATATCTTCTTGAGTCAAATTACGGCCAGCACACTTAGGACATCCTTGCGCTCCATATAGATGAGCCAATGGCGTCATCCAAAATTCTCCGTGCTTTTTACATATTATACATACTTTGGTGTTTGCATTTTTATATTCCACTTTAGAATAATCATATTTAGGAGTTCCATCTTCATTCTTATGAATTTCTTGAGCTTTTTCTACAAATTCTTCTTTTGTAAATCTATTTTTACCTCTTTTTTCATTGCCGCACTCTAGACAGTTATCACCCATTAAGTGCCTTCCAGGCGTTTGCCAAAATTCCCCATGCTTAGGGCATATTATACATACTTTAGTATAACTATTAACGTATTCTACTTTAGAATAGTCATATTTACCATTATGTTTTTTAATAGCTTTTTCTATAAATTTTTGTTCTAACATTTCTTTTTTATCCATAAAAAAATGAGTTTTTAATTATATTATTTATAATAATAATAAACTCATCAATTTATTTTTAATTAAAAAATTATAAAAATTATAAAAAAAAAATATTTATTATTAAAATAATAATATATTTATAAATATAAAAGTTATATGTCAGACCTTTTGATTAAGATGCCATTACAATATGAACCTTTACGTAAAAACCGTTGGTTGTTTAGATTTCCAGCAGACCTCGGAATCCAGGAGTGGTTCCTAGCTTCGGCATCAAGACCTTCAATAACACAAGGTGAAACTGAAATACAATTTTTAAATACGTCTACTTGGGTAGTTGGTAGATATACTTGGGATGTAATTGAAATTACGCTTAGAGACCCAATAGGTCCTTCTGCTTCGCAAGCAATTATGGAATGGGTTAGATTACATAGCGAATCTATTACGGGAAGACAAGGCTATGCAGCAGGATATAAAAGAGATATTGAATTAGAAATGCTCGACCCTACTGGTGTAGTCGTTCAAAAATGGATTCTTAAAAATACAATGCTAACGAATGTTAAGTTCGGAGAATTGAGCTATGAAGATGATAGTATAGCATCAATCACAGCGTCATTGCGCTTTGACTACGCTATACTTGCATTTTAATCTGATTATCAATAAGTTACGTATTTTCAATGAATAAATTAGTTTTAAATCTGCTGCATAGCCAAAGCGCAATGAAGCAGATTTTTTTTATTATTTCATATTTAATATCATATAATTAAATTTATTTTATATATAAATGATTATGATAAAATTTTAACATTATGCCTAAAAAATACACTAAAGAAGATTTTATTAATAGAGCAAAAGAAGTTTGGGGAAAAGAATTTTATAAATTTATATATGATGAATTAGAATATAATGGAAGTAAGTCTATAAGCACATTTATATGTAAGATTCATGGAAAATATAAACAATGTGTAGGTTCTCACCTACAAAAAGTTGACTGCCCAGAATGCGCTAAAATAAAACGAGCTGAAAAACATCGTTCAAATACTGAAAAATGGAAAGAAAAAGCTATGAAAGTATGGAATGGTGAGTATGAATATGATGAATCTGTATATACTGGAGCAACTGATGAAATTTGGATTAGATGTAAAAAACATGGTTTATTTAAGCAAAGAGCTTGTGACCATTTAAGTGGATATGGATGCCAAAAATGTGGTTATGAAAAAGTTTCAAACTTTTTAAAAAATAAGCCAAAATCTGAAGAACACATACAAAAATTAATTGACAGAATGATTAATTCAAACACAAATTTTAACTATAAATCAAAAACAGAACAAAAATTTATAGATGAATTAATAAAACCATTAAATATTCATTTTATACAGCAATATTGGTTTAAGGATATACATCAATTATCTGACGTATATATACCATCATTAAATTCTGTAATTGAATTTGAAGGCGATTTTTGGCATTGTAATCCAAAATTATTTCCAAATGGTGCGAAATATAATTGTCAAAAAGAAAAAATTAAAAAAGACAAAATTAAATATGAATATTTTGATAGTAAAAATATTAAATATCTTAGAGTATGGGAGAATGATTATAGAAATAATTTAAATTTAGTTAAAGAAGAAATTACTCGTTTTATAAACAATCAATCAAACACTATTCAAAATTAGATAAAGAATATCTATATT
>JADIMY010000129.1 GCA_017694345.1 Candidatus Onthovivens merdipullorum
AAGAAGCTTTAATTCTTCTTGTTCAGAAATGGATAACTTTGTTTTCTTATTTTTCTTTTTCATAACGAGTTGTTTAGTTGGTCTACCTTTTTTACATTGTAAACCATCCATACCTTTTTCGTTATATTTTCTTGCCCACTGATAAAGCTGACCTTTATCGATATGGGCATTTTTAGCAACAGAAGTAATGGAATTACCCGCCAAAACCTTAGCAACTAATTCAAATCTTTTTTCAGGTGTCCAAATTTTGTTGGTTGAGGAATGTTTTAAACCGTTGATTCCTAAATCATTATAATTTTTTGCCCATTTGTTAACTTGATGCAAAAATGATGTGCGCTGATTCCTAGTTTTTCCAGGTGTCGCAATATATTCACCATTTTTATACTTGTCGACGCATTCAAGTTTGAATTCCCATGAATATTTCATAAAAAGTACCCCTTTCCTAATGTCTAGGATTTGGGGTACCTCTCATTATTGGAAGAGTTTTTTTGTTTGAGAATTTTTAACTTAAAAAATTCGAGAAAAAATATTTTTTTAAAAAATATAAAAAACACTTGCAGAAAATACTAGAAGAAACTAATATATAGGTAATAAGTGGAAAGAAGTGGGAGAAAATGGGAGATGTTCTACGGAAGTTATAACTATTCATTAGATGACAAAGGGCGTCTCGTAGTTCCTGCAAAACTTAGGAGTGACCTTGGTAGTGAAGTAGTGCTCACTAAAGGTTATGATGGCTGTCTTTCAATGTATCCTGTGGGTGAATTTGAAAAAATGCTTCTATCGTTAAAAAGTTTACCTTTTGAAAAAAGCAATTTAAGAGTTTACACGAGATCAATTGCTTATGAAGCAGAAAGACTAATGATTGATAAGTCAGGGAGAATAACAATTCCTCCTGAAATGTTAAAAAATTTCAATTTTGTAAAAGATGTTGTGATAGCTGGAGCTTTAGATCATATCGAAATATGGGCTAAAGAAATCTATGAAGAATATCAAAAACATCACGAAAATGAATTTGAAACAGTAGCCGAAGACATCCCTAATCTATATGAAAAGTGATGTCCATGTATCAGTTCTATTAAATGAAGTAATAGAAGGATTAAATGTTAAAGAAGATGGAATTTATGTTGACGCAACGCTTGGTAGAGCTGGTCATAGTAGTGAAATTCTAAAAAGATTAAGTGATAAAGGATTACTTATTGGAATAGATCAAGATGACGAAGCTCTAAGCTATAGTCAAGATAAATTAAAAAGTATTAATTCCAATTTTATCTTAAAAAAAGGGAATTTTAGAAATATCGATGAGATATTAAAAGAAATTGGAATTAATGGTGTAGATGGAATCTTATTCGATTTAGGAGTTAGTTCTCCACAATTCGATGAAGATTATCGAGGATTCTCTTATCGAATGAATAATCCACTTGATATGAGGATGAATCAAAGTAGTTCTTTGACAGCAAAAGAAGTTGTAAATGCTTATAGTGAAGATGCTTTAAAAAAGATATTTCTCGAATATGGTGAAGAAAAATATGCATCAATAATTGCTAGGAATATTATTAAATATCGAAAAAATAAAGAAATTCTTACAACATTTGATTTAGTTGATATTATTAAAAAGTCTAAGCCACAAAAAGAATTAAATAAAATAGGTCATCCAGCTAAACAAGTATTTCAAGCGATACGAATTGAAGTTAATGATGAACTTAATGCTTTAAAAGAAGGACTTACCAAAGCATTAAATTTATTAAATATACATGGTCGAATTGCTGTTATTAGTTTTCATTCTTTAGAAGATCGAATTGTTAAAAAAATCTTTAAAGATGAAGCAATTATTGTCGGGAATAGAATCAATGACTTTAAATTACCTAGCGAAATAGCTTTACCCTCCTATCAGTTAGTTAATCGTAAAGTCATTGTTCCAAATGATGAAGAATTAAAGTTAAATCATCGATCCAAAAGTGCAAAGTTAAGAATAATAGAAAAAATTAGGTGATTGTTATGAAAGATAAATTATATAAATTAAATAAAGGTCAAAAATATTATTTATTAAAAAGAGTTTTTATCGGAACTTGTTTATTAATTGCTTCAAGTATATTGTTTGCTATTCCTTTAAGTGTGAGCTTAGTAAATGAAAATAATCTTGCTATAGCAAACGCTAAAAAAGATGACACAATTTTAAAAACTAATAGTGAAAAGAATACTTTAGAAGAAGAACCTTTATTAAATTATGCAGATTAATCAATGTTTATAAATCCTCCTTTAAAAGAGTAGGCATAGTTCCTACTTTTTTATTACTAAAAATATACTAAATAACTACTAAATCAAGAAAACACCTTTTAAAAATTTATTAAATTCTTGCCATTTTAAAATTGTATAAAAAATAACAGGAGTTTATAATTTATGTATATGGAAAAACTCACTAATGTTATCGAAATAAAAAATAAATCCATTAGAGTTTTAATTGGATATTTAATTGAAAATAAGCTTAAAGCAGTTTACGCAAAAAAATTTAAATTGAGTGTACCTCTTAATGATGCTGATGTTTTAGATGTTGGAAGTATTACTTTAGATTTAGAAAAAATAAAGAATATCAATGATCAAGATTTAAATTTCAAATATACAATTAGAAATGCTATTTTAGTTTTACCTTCTTTTGGACTAGAAGTATATAATGCTTCTAAAACAACTAATGTTGTGAATTATGATCGAGGAATTAATGAAATTGATGTTAGAAATGTAGTAAGTTTATTTGAAAATGAATCGATTTCTCCGATGATACAAATTGTTAATGTTATTCCTAATTCATTTTCTATTGATAATGGAGAATCTTTTAGTAAATCTCCTTTAGGAGTAAAAACTAGAAAATTAACTTTAGATGCTTATGTTTATACTTTACCTTTTAAAATGGTAGATGATTTAAGTAGAGCAATGTTAAATGCTAATATTAAAATTGATAATATCTTAATAAGTTCAGTTTCTTCATCAAATTATTTAAAAAATATTAATTTTAAATATAACACTTATATATTAATAGATATAGGAAGTAAAAATACTTTTGTTACTGTTATTAAAAATAGTATAGTTCAAGTTAGTACTTTCTTTGATTTAGGTGGAGACACCTTAACTAAAAATATTGCTAATGAATTAAATATAAGTTTTGAAGATGCTGATAAACTTAAAATTATCTATGGATTAGATAATAGTGCTAATACTTTTAATGCTCCAATATGTAAGAGTATTAAAGATGGAACTTATGTAAAATATACTAAAATAGATATAAACAAAGTAGTGAATAATTTCTTACACGAATTTAATGATTATTTATTAAATTCAATTAAAAATTTACTTAAGGATAATCAAGAATTTATTAGTCGTATTCCTTTAATTTTTAAAGGTAGTACGATTAAACTTAATGGTTTTAAAGAAAGCGTCAGTAAAAATTTTTATACAAATACTTTAGAATTTAATGTTAGTGAAAATGTTGTCGGAGCTCCTTTTATTCAATATGGTGATTTACTTGGAGCGATTTATTTAGATAAAGAGTTAGAAAGTAACTATAAAGATGTAAGTCAAACTTTAGTTAATGATAATGTTACTTCATCTTTAAGAAGAGAAGGAGATAATTAACCATGAATGAAGATTTAGATAATTTTGAACCGGTCGTTAAAATAATTGTTATTGGTGTTGGTGGCGCTGGTAATAATGCTGTTAATAGAATGATTGATGATAATATAAATAATGTAGATTTTTATGTTGCAAATACCGATAAACAAGCTTTAAGTTTATCAAAAGCTCCAAAAAGATTAATTTTAGGTGAATCCGTTACTAATGGTTTAGGAGCAGGGGGTGAACCAAGTATTGGTAAACAAGCTGCGGAAGCTAGTGAAGCGGAAATTAGAGATATCGTTAAGGATGCTAATTTAGTCTTTATCGCTGCTGGAATGGGTGGAGGACCTGGTACTGGAGCAGCTCCAGTTATTGCTCGATATGCTAAAGATTCTGGTGCTTTAACTATTGCAATTGTCACTCGTCCTTTTTCTTTTGAAGGTAGTCGAAAAGCTCAGTTTTCAATCGATGGACTTAATGCCTTAAAAGAAAATGTTGATAGTTTAATTGTTGTAAGTAACGATAAATTATTAATAAACAATGGAAAAGCCTCGATTACTGATGCTTTTAGTGAAGCTGATAAAGTATTAGCTAGAAGCGTAAAAACTGTAAGTGATATTATCTTAATGCCTTCTTTAATGAATTTAGATTTTGCTGATGTTCGTAGTATTCTAAAAGATAGTGGGGTTGCTTTAATTGGGTTTGGTGAAGGACAAGGAGAAAATGCTAGTGAAGATGCAGCGACTAGTGCTTTAAGTAATCCTTTAATTGAACAAACTATTTCTGGAGCAACTAAAGCAATTTGTCACATTACTGTTGGACCAAATATTAGCTTAAATAGTGCCTATCAATGCATATCTTATATTAATGATGCTAGTGGTAGTTTAATGGATATTAAGTTTGGTATTTCGACAAACGATCAATTAGATGATCAGATTATGGTTAGTTTAATTGCCAGTCACTTTAAGAATGATATTATTTTTACTGCTCCTAAAAAAGAAGATTTAAATATAATAAAAACGACTATTAATAATGAAATAAATAGTAATCAAAATAATAATGTAAAAGAAGAGGAAAATGAAAAAGAAGAAGATGATATCATTCCTAGTTTTTTAAATAATTAAGATATTATATGGATAAGAGTTTATTTAAATTTAATATCGATTATAAAAACGAATATGATTATGTAACTTATCAAACTTCTTTAATTTATAAAAGAATTAATAATAATTTTAAAAACAATTATTATTCTTTATTTAAACATATCGAAATAGAAAATGTTAGTGAAGATGATTATAACGATTTAACCTTACATTTTAATTTTAATAGCGATCTAATTAAAATTAATGATATTAGTATTGCCTATATTAATCATCAAGAAAAAGTTATTATCGATAAAATTGATCCTTTAATTGAAGCTAGTAAACTCTATAAACTAGTTGAACCAATTGAATTAACTTTAAATATTTCTTTATTAAATGTTAATAAAGAAGTTCTTTATGAAACAAGTATTTTTATATCCTTATTTCCTTTTTGCTTACCAAAAATAACAAGTGTAGATTATAGTTTATTTAGTTCTTTTGTTACACCAAATGATTACTTAGTTAATAAAGTAGTGATAGAGGCAAGTGAAGATTTAAAAAAGATTAATAATGAGACATCATTTTTAGCTTATCAAAATAAAAATATTAACAATATTAGAGCTGAAATGATGGCTATTTTTAATTGTTTATATCGCTATAATATTGCTTATTCTAATCCACCAGCTAGTTTTAGTTTTTCTCAAAAAATAAGAATTCCTCAAGAAGTATTAAAATCTCATAAAGGAACTTGTATAGATTTAGCAATTCTTTATTGTGCTTGTTTAGAAAATATTGGATTACATCCAATATTAATAATTACTAAAGATCATAGTTACGCTGGGGCTTTTTTAGATGAGTTTAATCATTTTAATGATTTTGTTACAGATAATGCTTCACTAATTTACAACATGACAACTGGTAAATTGAATTCGATTGAGCTTGTTGAATGCACCTATTTTACTAACGATAATTTAGCTGATTATAATTTAGCGACTAAAGAAGCAATTAAAGAAACACTCAATAATAATGAAGGTTTTAAAGCTATTGATATAAATCGAGCTCATCGAAGTTTTTATAAACCAATTCCAACATTTAATGAGAATGAAGAGATTGATTTTAAAATTAAAATAAATGGAGCTAATAATAATTTAGAATTAATTGATACCGAAAATAATGGAAAAATAATTTTAAAAAGTAGTAGTAAAAAAGATAAATTTTCTTATTGGGAAAAGAAATTATTAGATTTAAGCTTTAAAAATAAACTTATAAATTTAAAATTTAATTCTAGTGCACTTCAAGTTTTAAATTATTCTAGTCAAAACTTTTTAACTTATTTATTAAACAATTCTTCATTTAAAGTAGAAATTAAAG